>JBMCIU010000032.1:0-10249 GCA_048616755.1 Verrucomicrobiota bacterium | reverse complement strand
ACCTGGCCTATGTCTTCCTGGCCCGCGAGATGCGGGGCGGCGGCGGGGCACAGCTTGTGGCGCTTGTGGAAGAGGCCGCGCTGGGCCTTGGCGCGCTGTCGGTCTCGCTCAAGGTGGAACTGCAGGGAGGGAATTTCAGTGGACGATTCCTTCCAGGGGGCGAAATAGACTTCCGTTGCGCTGCGGCGCAGGAGATTGCTGACGGCGGACCATTCGCCCCGGTCGGGGGTAAGGGGGGTGAGGGATTCGTCGGGTTCGATGATGACTTCGTCGCGTCCGGCGTTTTCGACGGCGAGGTAGCAGCGGGTCGTCGCGCCGGATTTAACGACCGGCGGCAGGAGGCGATGGCGGCTGTCGGGGAGTTCCTGGTCGTGTTCGACGAGCACGCGCAGCTCGCCCATGATCTCGTCCTGAAGGTGTAGAGTGACGTCGAGCCAGCCGGGTTGTTCGGAATCGGCAATGGTTTTCCGGCTGAGCATGGGGACCTGTATGACGGCATCGGCAAGCTGTTCGGGCAGCTGGAATTGCAGGCTTTGTACGCCCGCTCGTTGGATGGTGAAATTGAGTAGCATGGACTGCTCGAGGGCGCGGTTCGTGAGGCGCGCGTTGGTCAAGCTCCAGCACTGGATTTGCGGCGTTCGCGGGGCAATGGTCAGGTTTCCATCAAAGTCCGGGGAGTCGTAGCGCAGGGCAAGGCGCAGGTGTTCGCGCTGGCTGCGCGGCACCAAGGATTGAACGGTGCTGAGCAGGGTTTGCTCGAGCCCGTCCAGGCGTGCGGGCCGAATATCGAATGCAGGATCCGCGGAGACGGCGAACTCGCCCGTTTCGTGGTCGACGCCAAGCACGTCGAATTGCGGCAGGGATAGGGTTTCGATTGGCCCGCGCTCTCCCAGTTGTCCGGCAAGGACGATAGCGACACCGCCGAAAAGCCCCTCGCTGAAGCGCAGCGTCAGAAGGCGCCCGTGCGGTGAATCCGCGGTCGTCCACTCGAAGGAACCGGGAGCTTGGACGGAGTCGATTTTGAGCGCATCCGGGATGCGGATGCGCAGGGTAAAGAACGGATGATTTTTGATGTTGAGATTGAGGTTCGTTTCGACTCGGCGTTGGCGTTCGGCGATGCGCAGGTGCGTGCGCGCGCGGACGGTCGCGCTGGGCTGGAGGGGGCTGGCGCGCAGTTGGATGCGGAAAGGAACGCGACGGAATTCGTAGGCTTGGACCGTGCGCGATCCGCGGGGCGATGCGGAGGTCTTGAGGAGATCAACGCGGTCAATATCCAAGCGGGTGACGTCGGAGGTGTTCAGCACTTTCAGCTTAAGAGCTCGACTGACGCGCAGGGAGAGGGTGCCGAGATGGCGGACGGCGCCCTCGACATTTACTGTCGGCACGCTGAAGGAAAGGACGTCGTCGGGGTGGACGATCTTGTGCGGGCGCCAAGCACGAAGAGTGAAGGTTTCGGAGTCGGTTCCCGGTTTCAGCAGACGGATATTGAGTTGGCGTTCGTTGTTGGCTTCGGAGCCCTCCCAGCCGCGCACGTTTTCCCCGGTGACCGATTTGATTCGATAGTCTTCGGGGATCGTCAGGTCGAAGCTGTCGCGTTCGCCGTCTCGGAAGGTCAGCTTGAGTCGCCAGGCCAATTGGAGGCTTTCTTCGCGCACCTCGAAGGTGGCATTGGACTTGACGGTGAGGGTGTGATCGCTTTTGGCGCGAGCGATGTGCGGCCGCCACTGGACGTGAAAGCGTCCATTGGCGGCGGTGGTTGTTTCGATCCGCTGGTCGGGTTGGGTCGTTTGGAGGATTTTATGGTCGGGGATATGTCGAAACCGAACTTCGGAGTCGGGGTTTGCCGCGATTAGGTCAACGGCCGTCGCGGGCGCGTTGGGCAGAATGGCGGAGGCAATACGCCATCCGCCTTGGCGATCGAGCTGGATTCGGAGGCCGATCTCGAGGCGATGTCGTCCCTTGCCGGGGATTGTTATTGCGAGCAGAGAACGGGAAGCGGCGCCGGGCTGAGCCGCTTCTTGCCGCTGTGCTTGTGCGGGAGCGTTTTCGGCTTGCGGTGATTTGTTGTGCGCGGATTCGGGCGCCGGCTGATTCAGGATGCGAATGCGCGCGGGCGCATCGTTCAGGGTGGCATGGGTCAGGATGGCGTTTTGGATGGGTAGAAGGCATTCAACCGGGGTTTCCCGGTAGCTTTCGATAAGCAGAGTTCCGCGCAGCTCGAGGATCTCGGTTTCCTCCAATCGCGCGTCGAAGCGCGCGCCGGCGACGGCGGTATCAACGGCGGGCGCCGGCGGCTTCTCCGAGGTTTCTTGGGCGTGTTCCCAAAGTTCCTGAAAGCGTGTGCGGGGGATGAGCACGCGGTCGGCGGTGGAGAGAGCGTCCTGCGCCTTCGGATCGTAGGGAATAAGGATGGCGTCGGACGGAATGGGAATGGGATCGGGGGGCGGTTCCGTGTGAAGGATAGCCGATACCGGCGGACGAATATCCGCCGCGCGGACCGGGGTTGGGGTGTCGGGATTGTCCGCATGGGCGGCAAAGGTGCAGCAAACGACGGCCGGCCAGAGCCAAGCGCGAGCACGCGGCCGGGCTGTGCCGCTGTTGGGCGTGCGCCCTCCGACCAGAAACGGGAATAGCCGCACGATCAGGGGAACAAGGATAAAGTACGGAATCAGCAGCAATGCCGCCCAAAAGAAGGCGTTCAGAACCGGAACCAGCAAGGCTAGGACGGGAACCAGCGACAATGCGGTCGACAGCAGCGCCGCGAACAGCACGCAGAACACCTTGCGGCGCGTTGTCTTGCCGGCTTGCGTCGCACCCGCCAGAAAAACGGCGGCCGCCACGGCCCAAGCCAAGGCGTCGATGCGGTCGCGATTCCAAATGGTGAGGTGCAGACGGGGCGCTTGGCCGGTGCCGGTGAACACGGCGGGCCGTCCTTCGCGGGTCAACTCGATGGACAGGCTGCGCAGACCCTCGACGGCCCAAGCGGGAGTTGCGGGTTTGGCGGGGCGACCGACCTGCGATTCACCATCGGCCCGGCGAAGGCTTTCCGCTCCTCCCAGACTGCGTTCCCGCGCTCGGTCGGCCGTTGGCGCGGCGGTTTCCGCTACGTCACCACCTCTGTCTTCGGCGACAACAGAATCATCCATCACGCCTAATGATAGCGATTCCATTTTTTGTTCATGGGCTTGGCGCACATAACGCGATTTTTCACGCGCTGTGCCGAGAGCCGGCAGGAGCATGCCGGCGAGCACAACGAGAACGCATATTACGATCCCCACCTGTATTAATGCGGTCAGGAACCCTCGCAGGCCACCTTCTTTCGTTTTCTTTTGTATGTGCCGAAAGGTGAGAACGATAGCCGTCACCAGAACAATCAACGGCAGAGCCATTTGCGGAGTTCGCACCAGCGCGTAGATGAGGCCTTGGTTGAAATCAACGTTGCCGCCCAGTTCGCAGAACAGCCAGGGCAGCTCCGCGGCGGCTAAAGTCGGAGTTGGTAAATTTCGACAAGCAAGCGGTCCGCGAGAGCGCACGACATCGAAACTGCGGGGCGTGTGCAGGTGCCATTCCGTGTCGACGACTGGGACGGTACGGTACGATTCCGAGCCCTCGGCAGGCAGACGAAGGAGAGGACCGGAAGCCTGCAAGTCGGCCAGGAAGGCCAATTTTTCGACGGGGGTTTCATAGACGATCCGTAGGATTTGGGGTTCGTCGGAAGCGGTGGTATCGAGATCAACGAGCATCGAGTTTCCGCGTCCGCGCGGATTGGCCGGGTTTCCATTGAGCGTGGCGGACCAGAGCCGCGCGTTTTCGGGCAGTTGGATGTTTAGGGTTCCGGCCTTGGCGTGGAGGGAGTATTGGGCGGCGGTCTGGCTGAGCCCGTCGCGGCTCAGGGTGGTGACCAGATGAGCGCGCTGAACGACTGTGGAGGGCAGGCCGAGCAGGGATGGACGCTCAGCGTCTACGGTCACGGCCGGGGGCGGCCCGACAAACTCGTAGGCGCCGAGCAGCCGCGGACCCGGTTGATAGTGCGCGTCCACCATATCGCCAATGTCGACCGGTCGCGGATGCGAGACCATGCGAACATCCAATTCCTCGTTGCCCTCGACAGCCAGCAGGCCCGCTTGAACGGCCACGTTTTCGACGGTCGGCAGCGGCAACGCAATGGCGCTTTTTCGGTGCGGATCCATCCGTTGTTCGAAATCAGCGACCAAGTGGACCGAGCCTTGGGCGCGTTCGGTCAGCTCGATGTTCCATACGCGGCGGTCCCCGTCGGTTTTTGGGGTCGACTCCTTGACGGTTGCCCCGTCGAGCGCCGTGACAGACAGGTTTTTGGGGGTATCGGCGGGCAGCGAAAACGAGAGGAAACGTGTGTGGGCTCGTCGGATATCGTAGAGAAGTTCGAGGCGACATGCAATCTGGTCGGTATCAACTCGGAAGAACGAGAGGGATTCGGCTGTGATTCGCGGGGTTTTGCGGGTGACATTGAACGTGGCTGAGTAGCCTGTCTGCTCGTGGGTGTAGGCCAATTCGGCGGCCACGTCGTCGAGACCGTACTCGGCCTTGTCCTGTTTGGGGAGAGGGGTGAGACCGTCGAGTTCATGCGGCAACGCCAGCAAGTCGTCGGTGGCGTGCAGGGCGATGGCGCCGCGGCTGGAATCCGCGGCGGGCAACGTGAATTCAGGAAAGCTAACGCGTCGATTTTGCCAATTGGAGAACCAGCCCTCGGGCAGGTGTTTCGCTTCGAAACGAACGGTTTGTTCCTGTCCTTTGGCGATGGCGGTCGGCAATTTTACTCGGATTTTTTCGTTTCCATCGGAAGCGGCATGGCGTTGAAAGGACAGAGGGGCACCCTGTTCGGAGAAGATTTCCGTGACTGTCCAGCCCTCGGGGACGGGGATGTTTAGAGCGAAGCATTTGCGGTTTTCGGGGCGCACGGTGAAAGCTCCGCGCACCTTCAGGCCGTCGCGTCCAATGAGCAGCAGGGTATTGGTCTTGGCGGCCAGTGTGGCGGGGGGTTGGCGAAACTGTGCGGACAACGCAAACGTGTCGCCGGGCGCGAAGTGGGCAAGCAGAGGCCGCCGACCGGCCGGGCCGCGCTCCAGCTCGGCGTCATTCGCGTTCGGCAGGGCCTGCCGGAGGATGGAGTTTTCGATGGGCGCCATGCCCTCGGTTTCGGCTTCGACGAGTTCCAGACGGTTATCCAGAAGAATGCCCGCGACGGTGCCGCCCGCGACCATGTCTACCGGACGCAAACGGGGCAGCGACCATTGCCGCAAATCCGGGCGCATGCGCTCCGCCGCAAGCTGGATAACGACGGTATCGGTGGTTTCCTCGCGCAGATGCACACCCAAGGTGCGTTCCGCCCCCGAACCCGTCAGTTCCCAGCGAGCGAGGTTGGCGCAGTGCACGTCGGTGATCTCGAAGTCGGGCGGCACGCGAAAGTCAAACCGCTTCACCGCACGATGGAGAACCCGACAGGAAACAGTCTGAAGCAGCCGTTCGACATCGCGGGATATCTGGTCCACGATCACGCTGCGGGCGATGACGATCCGGTCCCGTCGCCGCGTCCGGCTGTTGAGCGTGACGGCCAGGTCAAGTCGACCGGAGGACGGCGGCAGCAGCTCGAAGCGGGTTTCGTCGGCATCCTCGTCAAACTGGCGAGAGACCACGGCGGCGCCGCGGCGCAAGTCGACATTGCCCGGCACGGTAAGGCTCAAGCTTGCGGCGGGCAAACGAGGGAGGTTGAATGCCAGGGCTTGGCTGGCTGTGGTCGTGGTCAGCGGCGTAACGGCGTGCAGGTCGAGGGTGTGGCGACCGACCCCCTCGAGAAAAAGGGTGAGCGCCCCGTTGTCGGCGCGTCCGAGCGGCGCGGCTCGGTCATCCAGTTGCGCACTCCGCAGCCCGATTCCCGAAAACGGCAGTTCGACGGCGTGCAGACCGTCGGCAAGCACGTCCAGCTCGACGGTGGCGCGGATCCGGGCGCGTTCCTCGGCAATGGCGATGCGGATGTCCGCGGAGTTCGCCAACGTGTCGAGCGGCGGTGGGGGCGCCGGGTTTTTGCGGGCTTCGCGCAGGAGCCGCTCATACTCGGCGCGGGGTAAAAAGACCCGATCAGCACCCGCCTCCGCACTCAAAAACAAGTGCAGTTGGTCTACGGGCACCAGCAGTTCACGGATGGTTTCACGCTCTTCGGCGGCGGAACTCGGCGCAGTCAAACAGGCCAAAACAAGCCCGAAAACGACCGTAGAAATCGTCCGTGCCGAGCCAAAAAATGCGGCGGACGGCAATAATTGTTTCACGGATTTAAGTACCATGCTATTCCTCATCCGATTTTGGCGGCGGCTCGTCGTGGGCTGCGTTGGTCGTCTCGGCCTTAGGCTCGGGCTCGGGCTCGGTCTTCGGCTCGGGTTCAGACTTAGGCTCCGGCTCCGGCTCGGGAGGCGGCGGAGGAGACATTTCGCGTTTTCGACGGATTTCCGCGGGCCGGTCGACGAGCAGGTATTTCATGGTCCACAGCACCAGAACGATGGCCGCGCCCGAAACACTGGCGTTGGTGACCAACGCAACAGCCAGGCTCTGGCAGAAGACGTCGAGCACCAACAGGGCCACAATAATTGCGCCGACCACCAGGATACGGGTTGACGCGCGGGCGGGCAGCAGGGCCAAGCCGATGCCGATACCGACAATCAGAATCGCGGCGTTCAGCCACACTCGACGGGTGGTGTAGAGTCGCAGCGCCCCTTCTTCGCCCGCCGCGGGGCGCAGGGTCGAGTACAAAACCCGTTGGCCGTCGGCGGCAAATTCGCCGATGGAGTCGTTGCTGCCGGTGGACACGCCTTCGGAAACCCAGTCGAGCAGCCAATCCGAGGACTTGACGGGGCGCGGCAGCGCGCTGACGCCGTGCAGAGCCCAAACCATCTCGTCATGCCAGGCGCCGGTGTACCCGAGATAGCTCTGCTCGGCGGGATAGTAGGCGGACATGTAGACTTTCTGGATGGCCGGTTCGTTGGGAAACTCGGGACATTGGAGGCTTTTGCCGCCGTTGGCAAGGGTGTAGCGCAACTCGAGCAGGAAGGACTGTGTTGGGTCTTGGCCGGCCAGCGGGATGTGAAAGGCGCCGTTGCCGCCGTCTTCGAGAGCAACCGGGCGGCCGTTGAGGCGCACGGGGCGCGTATCGAAGGATACTCCCTCGGGCAGGTGGATCTTCAGCCGTTGACGGACGCTGCGCATGCGGAAGAGAGCCTGGACGCTGGTCACGCCGCTGCGGGTCAGGACGCCGCGGACCAAGGCGCGTTCGATGCTGGTTGCTTTAACGTCCCGCGCGGTGTAGCGCCGCGCCTTGACGCGAAGCGACCACGATTCATGAAATTCGAAGGCGCGCGCGGCGTTCGCAATGCGCGTGCCGCCCGCCAAGTCGTACTGCGGATCAATAGAGCGCAATCCCTCGTGAGGCGGCACCGGTTTGATGTCGATAAAATCGTCCTTGGACAACACGATCTGGCCCCAGGAGCGATCGGCTTGGAGCGGTTGGATCCGTGGAAGGTCGATTTCGGCGCCGTCGGTTAAGCTGTCGACCTTTTCTTCCCATCGGAATTGCACGGTGCGCTCGCCGAGCATTTCCGTATCGGCCACCACTTTCCATACCACGACATCCTCGGGCAGGTCCGACAAGGAGCTCGTGTCCTCGACGACCGAATGACGCAGTCCCTCGCTGACCAGGCGGATGTCCCCGGCCCGGTCCCGCGGCAGAGCAACCAGCAGAGACGGCACGCCGCTGTAGCGAATCGAATAGTGCAGACCAATCTCGTGCCGGACCACGCCGGGTTCAACGCGCAAATGCTGCAGTTGGCGCACGCTAACATGCGGGAGTCGTCGCTCGGCATCCAACACAAACGTCACTGGCTGCTCGGCATACGCAAACGCCAACGCGAGCGGGTCCTTGTCCGCTTTGGATTGAAGCGGCCAGCCGGCACTGGAGACATCGTCGCGCGGGACGGCCCGCAACCCCTCGGTAGTGCGGGCGTTCAGGCGCAGGCTTTCGGGACTGAAGAGAGCCAAATGCCCCGTTTCGGCGGCCAGGAAGGGGGATTCGAAGCGCGGAAGCGGAATATCGAGTGCGGCAGACTCGCCGGTGGGGGTCAACAGAGCGGATTCGGAAAGGGTGCGCCGGAGCCGAATACCCAGACCGGTGACCCCTTTGGCTTGACGACTGAGGTTGATTTCGAGTCGGCCGTCTTCGGTTGCGTGATGCGAATCGACCGCGGCGGGGGATACCCCCTTGCGCACTCTGGTGCCGTGCACGCTGCGAACCTCATAACCGGACGGAATACGGACCATGAACTGAAACACTCCCGCGCGCTGGACATCCAAAATCATGGATGCGTTCAACTCGACGAATTCAGGCTGAAGATGAGCTTTTACCAGGGTTTCCGCCACAATGCGCGGTTGGATCTTTTCCACGCGGAGAGCGAGTGCATAGGGCAACCCGGCATAGCTGTACGCGAAATCCCAGCGCGTTCCAATATTGTCGGCGCGGAGATGCTCGGGCAGCTCGCGCTCGTCCAGCTGCAGCAGTCCCCGGCGTTCGACGGTTTCCGCGCGCAGGTTGTCCGCGACGTCGACCACGACGGTTCCCTGTTGGCGGTGAACACCCCGAGCGCTTACCTGAGGCACGTCAAAGCGCTCTTGGTCGCCGAATGCCTCCAATTCGATCACTAGTTTTTGCTTGTCGTCGGCGGGTTCGAAAAGTTCCGCGGTCACCTGTTGCCGGCCATCGGTCTCGGCAATCGTCCATTCGCGGACATTGGCGTCGTGAACGTTGATGACTCGGTATCCCAAAGGGATATCCACCTGCACTTGATTGAGAGCGGCGCGACTGATCGAGTACTCCAATTCGGCGCGGATGCGCGTGGCGCCCTCCTCAACCGACACGCGCGTGTCCGTTTTGACGCTGGCCAGAGTCTCAAGACCGCGTGCGCCCTCGGCCTTGGGTGTCCAACTCAGCGTGATTTGCGGCGCGGCGCCGACAAAGGCCAGTACGTGCGTTTGCTTGGCATCCTGCTCGTCGGGTTTGCGCGTCACCGCGATGGCCGGCTCGATGTCCACGTCCACGCCGGGAGCGGGAATGGTCACATCCCACTGGCTAACCGGCGCGCGTGGAGCGGAAAACGTTACCGTGTTGCGTCCCGGCGAAGAGGAAAAGGCCTTGGCAAACTCCAGCGTCAGGTTGTACTGACGCGGGCCGGAGTCGTCCTTGCGGAGCAGTAACGCGGTTTCCCCGTTAGGCTGAGGCAACAGGCGTGCCGGCTCGCCGTCAACAGTTGCCGACTTGAGAGCCGAGCCCCCCAATCTCAATGGAATCCTGCTCCACCCCTCCTTGAAAACCTCAATGCGCAGGCGGGCGGTTGCCGACACAACCTCCTCCCCCACGCGAATATTCCCCTCGATGGCGGAGATCAGATATTCTGCCGGGTGTTTTTCCGCAGCTTCGCGGGGCGCTTCGCGGGCGGCCGTCCACAGCTGCATGAACTCCTCGTAGGGGAGAAAAACCCCGCGTTGGTCCCGTTCGAACACCGAGTGCAACCTGTCGAAGGGGATATAGATGCTCCGCTCGCGAAATGCGGAGTCCGCGGGTTCGTCGTTCACCGCCGCCGCAGCGGCCCCCCCGCCGATCCCGACAATTAACCAACAAGTACAAAGCGAGATGCAAGCAACCATTCGGCGAACAAAACAAACAGTCTTCATCAAACCACCTCAAAGATAAAAGTCCACTGCAACAAAAGGCGCACCCCCATATTATACACCACCCTCGCCTGCAAAACAAGAAGCATTCGACATCGCCATATTATAGACCGTTTGTGCCCGATGCTTTTTCAAACGAATATTCGCAATATCAGAGATCTTGATCCCTATTGGGATTCTGAACTCAGATTGCATGGAACCGGAACTCGGTGTCGCAGGCTCAAGAGTCGCGCAAGTTGAACGCCCGACATACGACGGAAAAACTGGAGGCGGCGGGCCTCCGCCGTACCTCGCGCAGGTCGGGATACCGCCGAGGCCGGCGGGCTCCATGCCGTGGAAAACGGGCGTTCAGGTTGCGCGAAGCACCGAGTTCTGATGGAACCGGCGGAAATTCTCACTGGTACCATTCGGCGGTTTCGTTGGATTCTCGGGGCAACGCCCCGGTCCAAGCACAGCCCAGGGTCCCGTGACCCTGGGTTGCCCGTAAGTAACGATTTGCGGGCTG
>JBMCIU010000031.1:0-10337 GCA_048616755.1 Verrucomicrobiota bacterium | reverse complement strand
GGGCTCCATGCCGTGGAAAACGGGCGTTCAGGTTGCGCGAAGCACCGAGTTCTGTATAACTCCCGCATGCTCATAGCAGGTTGCCGATATGCGAAAACGTCCTTCGCCTTTATCATGCGGCGGACTGTGCCACGGACGGTTCTGCGCCTTGCGCATTTCGAGCACTTGCTCCTGCTGCTCGGAAGTGAGACTGCGCCAGTAATAGTAATTACGCCCAAAATGTCCTTGCGGAGTCATTGGTCCCGAGTCCTTTCCTTTGTTGATTCGAGATTATTATCATTGCTTGTTGTAACGCGCATGCTAAAGCATGAACTCCGAATTTTCTCATTTATCGTGCACCTCCAGGGTTTCCTTGAGTTCGCCACAGCGGAGCATGGCTTCGCCGTAGTAGGGGTTTTCGAGATCCGTTTTTGTTTGCAGCCAATTGGCGCCGCGGTTATTGAATGCCATGGGGCAGTGCATGAGGCGCAGTGATTTGTCGATGCCGGTTCCAAAGGTGCGCGCGACGGCGGTCAGGCTCTCGCTGAGCTGGGCGAAGACAGCGCGGGCTTGGGGCAGGTCATCGGCTTCGGAGAGGTTTTCGGCGCTTGTTTTGATGTCGGGGTGCTGTTTCATCCAGCGCATGTGCGCGTCGTGCTCGAGGAGGTCCATGTCGACGTTTGCGAGGTTTGCAAGGAGGGTTTCGGCGGCTTTTTTGGCCGGCTCTTCTTCGTCGGCCACGAGTGCTTTCTGGATGCGAAGATACTGTTCGAAGACGGGAGCGAGCTGCCGGGTAAATTTTTGGGGGACTGGGATCGATTCGTTGTCCTCCTCCGCAGTTGCGGATTTCGCCGCGGGTTTTTCGGCGGGGCTCATCATGCTGGGTTTGGCGACGATCTGCATGGCGCTGTCGATTTTGAAATTGCCGTGTGTGACCACAAGTTCGCCCTCTTTGAGTCCGGATTGGACGATGTAGCGATCACCGGTACGGGGTCCGAGTTCGATTTCTCGTCCTTCGAACACGCCCTCTCGGTTCGGCACCTTGAGGTAGACGACAGCTCGCTTGCCGGTGAGCAGGGGTGCGGAGGCGGGGATAACCAGGGGGAGCTCCACCGTCTTGTCCTCCGGCTCGACGTAGCCGAGGGATTCGCTGCTGACCAAGGGCATTTCGCAGATGGAGCACGCGCCGGGGGAGTCGTCGATTTCGGAGGGGTGCATGGGACAGATCCACTTGTCGGCGAGGTGTTCGGAGACGACCTTGCTTGCACCGGCCAGCTTGGCGTGGACGCCGGCGCGGACGAACATGTCGGGTTTGAGGCGACCATCCTCGTTTTTGACATTGACGCGCACCTTGAAGGTGCGGGTTTTTTCGGTCAGGACCGGATCAATGAAGGCGATGCGCCCGTTGAAGGTTTCGCCGGGGTAGGCTTCGACGGTGAAGGTGACCTTTTGACCGTAGCGCAGCCATTGGAGGTCGGATTCGTAGGCATCGAGCTTGACCCAGAGTTGGGAGAGGTCGGCGATGGTGTAGATGCGCGATCCGGTTTGCACGTACATGCCCTCGACCGCGTTTTTGTGGACGACGATGCCGCCGGCGGGAGCGTAGATGGTGATGTGGTCCGATGGAGTCCCGGAGGCCTGGATCCGATCAATCTGCTTCTCGGTAAGCCCCCACAGACGGAGTTTTTCGCGCGCGGCTCGGATCGTAGCCTGAGCGGTTTCGCGGACGATTCCCACGTCGCTCTCCTCCAGGCTGCGCACGGTTTCAACCGCCTGGATTAGTTCCTCTTGCGCGGTGAGAATTTCAGGGCTGTAAAGCGAGACCATGTGGTCCCCCTTTTTGACCGGCACGCCCGTGTAGTCCACAAACAGGCGGTCGAGCCGACCGGGGACCCAGGCGGAGATGGTTTCCGTGCGCGTTTCGTCGAAGTCGATCTTGCCGACCATGCGGATTTCGCGGTCCACGGCGCGGCGCTCCGCGGGGAAAGTCTGGACCTCCGCCAGCTTTCGGGCCGTGTCGGACAGGAGCAGCTGACGCGGACCGATGTCTGTCGAGGCTTCTTCGTCTTCCAGGGGGATCAAGTCCATTCCGCAAATCGGGCACGAGCCCGGTTCGGACTGGCGGATTTGGGGGTGCATGGAGCAGGTCCAGACGGTTTCTTCCGACTCGTGGTCGTGGGTTGGCGTCTTCGTCTCGGCGGATGGGGATTCCGTTGGGGCGAAGGCGCCCGTGCCGAGCCAGTAACCTGTTGCGAAGATCGCAAGGAGGATCAGGACGCGCGGGGTCCAGCGGAGGATGGCGGCCCTTTTCTGACTGCAGGGGGGAGGTTTGGTCATCGGTGGTTCTCGGTTGGCTGCGGCCGGATGCGGACCTAAGCGGCCGGATGCTGCCGGGAGCTGTCGGGGGCTGTGTGGCTTGTTTGCCCCCGACATGCTCCGGCGCGGTTGCTACTCCTTGTGTTCCTTGTTCTCGCTAGTTTCATGGCGTTTGTTCTCCTGGGGGTTGGGGTTTGGTTGCGGGGCGAGAGATGGATTCCACCGGAACGCCGATCAACTTTTCGATAAGTGCAAGCTGGCGTGCGCGCTCGGTGCGCGCTCGTTCGTGTTGCAGTTCGAATTCGAGCAGCATGCGCTCCGCATCGATGAGAGCGAGAAATTCCGCCTCTCCGACTTCGAAGGCTTGGCGGGCCACTTTGAGGGACTGCTCCGCTTTCGGAACGAGTGTGTTTTTGTAGAGGTCGATCTTGCGTCCGGCGTCCCGGTATTGAAACAGGGCCATTTCGAGGCGAGCATTCTGTTGATTGCGAGTTTCTGCTTTTTCATGAATGGTTGCCCAGCGGTTGCGTTCGGCCTCTTCCTCCGCGGCGTCGTAACTGGACCGCCAAATGGGCAGGTTGACCGAGACGGTAGCCATTACGGGATCGGTCCCGCTGCCGGGGGTGCCCGGGTTGCGGGCATCGCCGGTGTCGAGGGTCTTGAGGCCCACGGTGAAATCCGGACGTCGGCGCTTGGCGGCGAGGCGCGCCTGGACCGCGTGTTTGTCCACTTGGGCGTCGTACCGGCGCAGAAGCGGGCTGTTGGCGGCAAGGGCATCGCGCAGGCGGTTGTCATTGAGTTCGACGTCCGGGACGGTCAAGTTGTCAGGCCAGGACACTGGGGCGTCGGGTGGACGGTTCAGGGCGGCGTTGAGCTGTGCTTCGCGGGCGGGACGGAGGGCCTCCAGCTCGTGAATGCGGTCTTCCAACTTGCCCAGTTCGGTCTGGAGCTGCACGAGGGGGACCATCGGCCCACCGGTCTTGTAGCGGGATTGGGCCACTTTCTCGAGGGTCTCGAGCAACTTCATGTTGTCGCGCGTGATCCCGATGGCTCGGCGAATATAGTAAAGTTCGTAGTAGGCGCTTTTTACGTCATACAGTAGGTCGAGTTTGGCCTGCTCGTAGCGTTGGCGGGCCGCGCGCGTCCCCGCGTCCGCCGCCTCGGCGCGGAGGTCGCGTTTGCCGAACCAGGGAAGGGTCTGCGCAACTCCGAGCGCTTGCTCCTGGGGCCCCACTCGCGTTTCCACGTTTTCGATGTAATAGCTGTAGGTGAGCTTCGGATCTGGCAGGGCGCGCGCCTGAGGAGAACGCTGTACGGCCGCCTGCCAACGGTCAAAGGCAGCCTTGACGCCTGCGTTGTGGAGCAGGGCGTGCGAGGTGGCTTCCTCAAGGGTCGTGATCGGCGCGGAGGGGGCCGCGGCCGCAACCGCCAAACTCGCAAGGAAAACGGCCGCGAAGATCGCAGCGGCCCGAGTGATCTGACGGTTCAGACCGATCCGCCTGATCCGCAGATTGGTTTTCTGGCGGTTAAGCATATCGTTTTCGTCGCTCGTTTTGGCGGTTGTTTGGCAATACCATACGTGCCGCGGGAGAAATGGCAAGTAATCCAATCAACTTAGATGGATATAGTGCGGAGAAGTTCCGTTGCGCCTGCGTGAGCAGGACGGGGTGATTGGTGTTTTTATTCTCGAGCTTTGCGAAATGTGCTTAGTTATCTTCGGCGAGGAACTTGACGGCTTCTGTCCACCACTGGGCGCTGTGATGATAGCTGATCGTATTGTGACCGCTTTGGGAGAGTCGCCACATTTGTTTGGGCCCGTCATAGGAATCATGCAGTTCGACGCCAAGATTTGGGGGGATGACTTGGTCCTGTTCGGCAACGACAAAAGCGATGCGGGCATTGTATGCTTCAAGGGGGCGTTTGTTGTTGAAGCGGTCGCGCAACAACAGGTTGACGGGCAGATACGGATAATGATGCCGACCGACTGAGGCCAGATTCGGAAAGGGGGTGATCAAAAGCAGGCCGTCAATGGCATTTGGGAAGCGACCGGCAAGGTGGCAAGCGACCCCCGCGCCCAGAGATTCTCCCGTCAAATATACTGCGCCCTGCGTGTCCAAAAGCGGTTTGACGGCGTCAACGGCGGCGTTCTTGATGGCATTCTCGGAGGGTTTTCCATCACGGGCGCCGTAGCCGGGATATTCGAAGAGATAGATCTGCCAGGACCGGTCGATCTTCATATCTTGAAAGGCCGTTACAAAGTAGTTGCGGTGCAGTGCATACCCGGCATTGCCGTGAAATATCACTACGGCGTTAGTGTCCTCAGCTGTCGCGGAGGCGGGCGTTTTCCATCCGATCAATTGGCCGTCGTCATCCGTCCACGCCTCGAGTCCCTGTTTGGAAGCCCGATTTTTCAGGGTGGACGCGGATTCTTTCTCCGGATAGTAGATCATGCTGCGCTGACACCCCACCATGGTCAGTATCAGCAGCCCATAGGCAAGAGCGATACTGCGCGCAACCTTCCAGCACAGGCTTTTGACGGAGAAGTGCAGTTTGCGGCGGCGGGTGCTGCCGTTTGGCTCTGCATGGCTGCTAGTAGGCATTTTTGACTGTCTCACGATTGGGATGAGGTCAATTCCGATTTGCGGACTTTACCCGCGGCATTGCGTGGCAGGAGGTCGATGAACTGTATGATATGGGGAAGCTTAAAGGAAGGCAGGCGGCTGTGACAATGGCGGCGAATGTCGGTTTCGGTGAGGATGTCGGCATCGGCAACGACAAATGCCTTGATCAGTTCGCCCAGGCTTGCGCGCACGCCGGTGGCCGGGATGCCGACGACGGCCGCCTCCCGCAGGCCGGGCAGCTCGGTCAAAACGGCTTCCACCTCGGCGGCGAACACGTTCTCGCCGCCGACGATGATCATGTCCTTTTTACGCCCGCGAATGTAGAAAAAGCCGTCGCCGTCGACCTCGGCGAGATCGCCGGTGCGAAACCAGGTCCGATCATCGATTTCGAGTAGGGCCTCGTCGAGTTTGCCGGGTTGGTTGTAGTATCCCGGGATCACGTTTTCACGAGCGAACAGCAGCTCTCCGGGGGTGCCGGCGGGACATTCGGCACCGCTGTCGTCCACGACTTTGGCGGCAACGAAGGGCAGGAGTTTGCCGATGGAGTCGGGACGTTCGAGGGCATCCTCGCCAGTAAGGACGTGAGTCATGGAAATCGTTTCGCTCAATCCGAAGAAGTTATGCAGCTCGACCTCCGGGAAGGCGTTGCGCAGCTTTTGGATAGTGTTTACCGGCATCATGGATCCGGCGTAGGCGATGAGGCGCAGGGACGAGGCGTCGAACTGCGCCAAGTCGGGATATTCCGTGATGCGCTGAAACAGGGTCGGCACGCTCAGGAAGGTGGTGATTCGCTCGGTTTGCACCAAAGTCATCAAGGTTTCGGGATTGGTTTCGGCGGTAATCACCACGGGTGTTTTTTGATAAGCGGCGGTGGGCAGGGAGCTGTAGAGTGCGGTGCAGTGAAACATGGGATTGACCAGCAGGTGGACGTCCCCGGGCGCAAACTGGTGCGCGTTGATGGCGGCGGCAACGTTGAAGCGCAAGTCCGAGTGGCGCATCATGCAGCCTTTCGGTCGGGCGGTGGTTCCGGAGGTGTGCATGATGATCGCCAGGTCGTCCGCCCCTACCTTGACGGGGGGCGCAGCGGCAGTTCCTTCCAGAAGCGCGGAGAATGCGGGGAGGTCGGTCCCCGCGGGATCAACCGCGACAACCGGAATATCCCTCTCCTGCGCGCGGCGCAGGGCGCTGGTGTCAAAGCGGTTGCGCACAACCAGGATGTCCGGCTGAACGCCGGCCAAGACAGCGGCCAGATTCTCTTCGGTCAGACCGGGATTCAGGGGTACGGCGACTCCGCCGACTCGGACAATCGCCCAATATAGAAGAAAGTATTCCAGGCAGTTGGGCAGGAGGACGGCGACATGCGGTCGCTTTTCCCCCGCGAGATCCCAGAGTGCCCGCGCCAGCGGGCGGATTCTGGCATCGGCCTGTTCAAAGGATAGCCGTTGGTCGCCGTGGACGACGGCCGGGCATCCGCCCGCCAAGTCGACGGCTTCCAGCCAGCGGTCGCGCAGAGTGAGCAGCGGACTTTTGCGAACGGGGCGACCGGTGTCGGCGAGGATCGTTTCCACGTAAGGTTCGACGGCGGTGGCGACGGCGCGGTTGCCGAGTTCATTGGGGTGATTGCGGTCGCCCCAGCAACATCGATCGTCGATAATGCGTTCCTGCATGTTGGCAACGAAGGAACTGTGATAACGCGCGGCAACCGCTTGCTCAAGCTTGTGAAAGGTTTCGGCCCGCTCGTCCGTGCCGTATTGTTTGGGGACTCGTTTCCCGTTTCGGTCCAGGTATGGGCCGAAAACCCCCAGGATGAGCACTTCGGCGCCCGAATCGCGGCAGGCGCAAACGATGGTTTCCAAGTCGCGAGCCCAAGCTTGGGGCGGGCGCTCGTCGCGCCACCAGTCGTTGGCGCCAAACTCCACCAGGACCAGGTCCGGACGCAGATCAAGCACGTCCGGCGTCAGGCGCGCCAAGGCGTCGACAAAGGTTTCTCCCCCCGCGCCTTTGTTGATCCATTCGTGTTGCGGGAAACGGTCGGAAAGGATGTCGCTCCACCGCCCGTTTTCGCCGCCGCAGGCGGTCAGGCTGTCGCCAAAGCAGATAATTCGGGCCATGGTATCCTCATGAATTTGCCGGTCGTTTTGGCTCTTCGGGCGTCGGCAGACGGGGGTTTTCGGGGCGTCGATGCCCCCGGGGTGGACGCACGAAGACGGCGCGGTCGTCGACAGTCCGGATGCCGGCGGCGAACAAGGTGTTGCCTAGTCCGGCGGCCGCTATGTTTTGCACCAGGTGAAAGCGATTGTCGGGCAGGCAGTCGCGCACCGCCGCTTTGCGTTTGATCTCCACGCTCATGTCTTTGTGAACCCACAGCAGCCCCCAGCCGTCGGCCAGCTCCGCCGGGTCGACCAGATCCGCGGGTACGGCCAAATACAGCTCGTCGGCGAGGGCCGCCTCCCGGATGCGTTCGAAGCGAGTGCCCGCGTAGAGCGCGTGCTCGAGGGCCTCCACCTTGGCGCGAAGGCGGCGGTATTCGGGGTTGTTTGTGCGGTCGTAGTGCCATTCGGCGAACTCCTCGAACAGCGAGCTGGAGTCGCGCAGGTGCGGTTCCGCGCGCCGAATGTCGGATTCCAATTCAGCTTGGCGATGGCGCATTTCAACGAGTTGAGGCGCGGCTCGCGCGGAGTCCGCGCAGTCGGGCCAGCATTGTTCGCGGTGGCTGAAGCACTCAATGATCAGGGTGTGATTGGGTTCGAGAATTCGTCCCGGTCCCTCGGATTGCGAATTTCGCACGGGACGACTCCAAAACGCGGCGATATCGGCGCGGACTCGGCTAATGCGAGTCACCACATCCTGCGCGGCGCCGGTCGGAGTCAGCTCGTCGGCCAGCCAGCGCAGTGCGGCGCGCCGAATTCCGCGTCGAATCCGGGCGTGGTTGGACGATTCCGGCTCGGGCTGCGTTTGGTGCGCGGCGGGATGGCGGTTTTCACTGTTGGTGTTGCGGCTTTCAGGGTCGGTCAATTTCTGGAACCATTGTTGGGGGGGATGCGGGTTGTTCATACGGCAGATTTATATTGGGCTGCTTTGCGGCTTCGAGCGCTTCGAGGACTCCTCTGAGGCCGTTTTGTGCGGCCGCATAGCCGCCGCGACGTTCGATGGTGGCGCGCACGCTGTCGGCGGCATTGCCTACGCAGGCGGCCCAGCCGACCAAGGGAGACTGCAGCATGGGCACGTCGTTGGCGCCGTCGCCGACGGCAAAGATTTCGGAGGGATGGAGGTGCAGCTTGCTCTGGAGACGCCCCAGCGCATCCGCCTTTGTGCCGATTCCCGGGGTCACGCAGACTTCGGTGCCCCAGCGAAACAGCAGGTAGTCCGGCAAATCGACGGTTCGCCCGTGCAAAAAAGCCTCCGCCCGTCCGGCCTGTTCCTCGTCCGGACAATGAAGCCAGATATCGATTCCGGGGCGGCTGCGGCTCTCGGCTTCGGGAACGAGACTCTGCAGCTCGGCGGACAAATCGCGCAGTATGCGACGGTGTTTAAGGTTCAGAAGAAATCGTCGGACATCGATTTTGGCGTTCCAGTACCAATGCGGGCAGAAGCGCATCGGCAATCGCACGGTGTAGACTCGCGCGTCCTCCACCACCAAGTAATCCGGAACCAGACGCTTGTAGTAGAACTCGCGCAGAATGGTCTGCATGGCGCCCAGGTGGCGGCCGGTGATGATGCACCATTTGCCGCCGTGTTGGCGCACGCCAACCACAGCTCGCAGGAGTTCCGCGTACTCTTCCGGGCCCTCGTCGTGGTCGATAAGAGTGCCGTCCAAGTCTGTGGCAATAAATCTGATCATCCTGAACTCATCCTAAATTCGCAAAAAAACGGCCCCGTTTGACCCTCCCGCACCGGGAAAGCCCCCCTTGGACGCGCACGCAAATCTTTTGCCGCCGCCCGTGAAAAGCCGCTCAACCCAACTATACTACGCTTTGTTTGCTGTTAAACCGGAATCCGTCAAAAAACCGGCACGAGCTTCTTGAATGCCGCCCGGAGAGAATATATGGCTATCCGCTTTCACAATTCGCTGTCCCGTCGAACCGAAGTCTTCGAGCCTATCGAGGACGGCAAGGTTGGACTCTACACCTGCGGTCCCACCGTCTACAATTTCGCTCACATCGGCAATTTCCGCGCCTATGTGTTTGAAGATTTGCTGCGCCGAACCCTGCGCTACGCCGGCTACCAGGTCAAACAGGTCATGAACCTCACCGACGTGGACGATAAAACCATCCGCGACTCCCGCGCCGCAGGCGTACCCCTGCAGGACTTCACCGAAACCTACAAGAAGGCTTTTTTCAAGGATTTGGATGAGTTGCGCATCGAGCGCGCCGAAGTGTATCCCGCCGCCACCGATCACATTCCGGAGATGATCGAGCTGATCCGCACGCTCGTGGACAAGGGCTTCGCCTACCAGGCCGACGACGGGTGCGTATACTTTTCCATCCGCAAATTCCCCGGTTACGGCAAACTGGGGCGAATTCAGCCGGATCAGATGCGCCCCGGCGCGCGAATCAATCAGGACGAATACGCCAAAGAGAGCGCCGCGGACTTCGCGCTCTGGAAAGCCTGGGACGAGGAGGACGGCGATGTCGCCTGGGACAGCCCCTGGGGCAAAGGGCGCCCCGGCTGGCACATCGAATGCAGCGCCATGAGCATGAAGTATCTCGGCCCCAGCTTCGATATTCATACCGGCGGGGTCGACAACATGTTCCCGCATCACGACGACGAGATTGCTCAGAGCGAAGCCGCCAACGGGAAACCCTTCGTGCGCTACTGGCTGCACTGCGCTCACTTGGTCGTGGACGGCAAAAAGATGTCCAAATCCGCCGGCAATTTCCATACGTTGCGCGACATCCTGGAGCGCGGATATTCCGGCCGCGAGGTGCGCTGGGTGCTGCTGGGCGGACACTATCGGCAAGCTCTTAACTTCACGTTGCGCGAATGCGACGACGCACGGGCCACGCTCGACCGCGTGGACGAATTGGTCCGTCGACTGAAAGAGGCCGCCGGTGATACTCAACCGGCCGATCCCCGCCCCGACATCCTCCGCGACGCCGAGCAGAAGTTTCGAGCGGGGCTCGAGGACGATCTCAATATTTCCGCGGCGCTGGCGGCCCTGTTCGACGCCGTGCGGGATCTCAATCGCCGCTTGGACGCCGGTCAACTGAGCGAAGCGGACGCCGCGGCCGCGCTCGAGCTGCTGCGCGGATTCGACTCGGTTCTTGGTTGTTTGGACGTTGACCGCGCCGAGGAAGTGCCCGATGAAGTCCTCCGGCAGATTCAGGAGCGGCAGCAAGCCCGCAATGACAAGGACTTCGCCCAAGCCGACCGCATTCGCGACGAATTGGCCGCCGCCGGATGGATCGTCGAGGATACCCC
>JBMCIU010000030.1:0-10417 GCA_048616755.1 Verrucomicrobiota bacterium | reverse complement strand
ATGAGATGAAGGGATCGCGCACAAACAACATCCGCCAAATTCAGGAAAACATCAAACGCTATACGGCTGCCCGGAAAAGCGAGTCCTCCCAAGACAAAAATTCGGTACAAATCGAGTCCCTGCACATTCAAAACGGAAAGATTCGAATTGGCGCCACCCTACTGGGGGGACACGGCGTAACCATCCCCATGCCCAAGACCACCATCTCCGACATTGATACCGCCAAGGACAAAGACGACAAGCAAGTGGCCGCCCTGCCCGTTATTTTGGGCCGCATACTCCGGACAATTCTGGGGACCGCCGGAAATCTTGTCTCCGACGCGGGGCAAGAAACAGCGACACCGGCATCACCGGCGTCAAACATAGCAGCGAAGGGAGAGAGACCCGGAATTCAACTCGGTAGACCAGCCTCGGCATTGCAAAACTGAAACTGTGCGACAAACGCCATCTTCTCAGCGGACGGCAATCCAGTCGGATTCGTGCCAATGAATCCCGTATTCGGCGCGCATGCTGAGCCCGTTGGAGGACAAATAGAAGTTTTCCAGTTCTTTGTAGGCCCACAGCAAGCTCATGTACTCGCGTTCGTCCGGCTCGCTGATAACCTCCACGGTGCCTCCCTTGCGGACTACGCGAGTAATTTCGCGGGTATTGGCGACCTGGCGAAGCAGCACGATGATCATAATGTAGTGAGTCGGCACCTTAGCCAGTTCGGACAAATAGGCATACAGCCGGTAGCGCATGAAGCTGGCGCGCGCCTCCGGTGTTTTGAGCAGTTTGCCGGCTTCCCGGCATTTCTCGCGAAATTGATAGACCCCCAAGGGATTGATAAAAATATGCTTGGCATCCTCGTCGTACTCGGTCGCAGGCGCGTCTTCCGCACTAAGACTTTCGGGTGCCCGAAAACTGACGCTAACCTCCTCCATATCCGGATACGGATGCACAAAAAGATCGGCCAAAGCCGCAGGCAAACGGGACTCGTTGACTTTTTCAACGAGTTCCTTCAACGCCTCTAGGGGATCGACAGCAGTCGTCTTTTTGCGGTGGGCGCCGACAATGATGCGTTCAAAATTTTTCCACGTGGAAGCGAGCGTGCGTGCAGCCATGTTTTTTTACCTCGCCCAAACCATAGCACGCATTTCCTTAACGTCAAACGCCGACATTGCCCCAGCAAAGTTCCGTACTGAATCACCAAGACACCGACATCGCTCAAGGAAGTGCGAGCCAATACTTCTGGCCGATCCGGGCGCGGCGCTGCAAGCAATTCTTCAATTCAAGATACTGTTCGGCGGAAAAATCAACGGCGGTGCGCTGATACTGGACCTGGTAGGCGGCCCGGTTCGGCTCGCGTGTCCGCTCGGCGCTCAGGACCACTCCGCCCTCGCCAGCAGGGCGGTCCGGTTTGGCGCTGACCGCGCAATCGACAGTGTCGGGGATGTGTCTCCAGCTCTTGCCCTCGGGCTCGGAAGTCACCTCTACACGCACCGTGTCCCGCATGGGGGACTGCCAAAATAGCGGATGGCTGCGGCTGTCGCGCCCCACTACGCCGGACTTGTAGTCAAACCAAGGCGCCTTTAGGCTGACCACTTCCTGGTGGACGTGAGCTATGGCGGGAACGCGATAGTGGAAGGTGATGGCAAACTCCGCTGAATTCAGCGTCCAGTCGTCCTCCGTTTCCCACGTGATGTCCGCAGCCGTGGGAAACCGGTCACGGATGCGTTTTTGCACATCGTTACGGATTTGCTCGCGGGTCATACCCCGCCATTTGCGAAACCGTTTGGCGGCGGGGCCGCGACAGATGAGTTGGTCCTCCTCTATGGCTGTTCCCTCGGCGTCGAGTTGCACTCTCACGCGCCGGTCTCGCCCCCGCCAGTCGGCATCGGGCAGGGACAAATCCTGCAATCCGACACCGGGCACCAAGCAAACTGCTCCGCCCAGACGGGCACGCGGCTCCCCAAATGCCGCCTGACCATCCCCGAGCACGACGATGCGCCTGTCCTCGCCCTCGCCCACCGCTACGGCCGGCGTGTGAAAGCCGTCCAGCCGGGGTACCCCCTCGGCCAGCTCACCGTCCTCGCGCGGCCGAATCCAGCACCAGCGAACGGGTTGGTCAAGATGCGCGCGCAACCATGCAAACAATAGAGCCGTCCGATCCAACGGCGCCCCCTGACGCAAGTCCACCGTCCGGTTGAGTTTGCCGGGGCTGAACCCCGCCGCGGAAACGGGAACCGAATTTTCCGAGATTGCGCGGCTGACAAACCCCCAAACCGACTCGACGGCGGGAGCCACTTTCTCCGGCAGAGCCGGAACATCCTGCGAGGCAATCGCCTCGACAATGCGGGTTTCCCCCTGCTCGGCCAGTTCCGCCCAACTTGCGGTTTCCGCGGAAACCACCAACCGCGGCACGAGGTCCGCGAGCGGCGGCATGCGCGGCTCCAATGTCAGCCGGGGTGATTCATCCCGGGTCCAGGTATGGATCACGCGTCCCTCCTTCTGCTCGCGCTCATGGGTAACACTCTCCGCGGCATCGTTAAGGATCTCCCAGCGGAGCGGCAGATCGGGAGTGGTCACAATCCGCACCGATACGTCGCGCATGGGGTCCACTCCCCCAAAACGGTACTCGCCGCTGAAGGGCAGATCGTGCGGCGAGGAGGTGCGGTCAACCTGATACTCGAAGTCCAGGGTCGTTCCGGGCTTGCCTTCAGGCAAAGCACAGCGCCACGCGACCATGGAATCATATCGCGGAAACCGCTGGTGCGGAAATTCAACTTGGATGGCGGTGTCGCGCAGATGAACGACTTTGCCGTCGGGACGCACGGAAATGCCGTGAAGAATGCGCGCCTCTTCAGCGTCTCGGTGAAAGGTGAAACTTCGAATCGAAGCATCTTCACCGTGTTCGTTGAGGATGCGGACAATTTCGCGTCGACGGGTCGTCCAAGTCTTGGCGGAGTCGAGCGTAACGGTTGTATTCCGGTGCAGGGTCAGGGTTCCGGCCCCGGTTTGTTGAACGGTGTCGGCTTGCGTCCCCAATGCCTCCTGTAGCTTGGCGTCGTCAATTTCCGCCGCGGTTTCCGCCCCCGACCAGCGGCGCTGTTTCTGCAACCGGATGTGCACCACTTCATCCTTCAAATACCGCCGCGTTTCACCCTCCACGCGAAAACGGACAGCCTCCCCGTCACTGTCAACCAGCCTACCCTGGTACTCCCGCCCGTTGCGCAAAACGATCATGTCCGAATGCGCCTCCGCCATCCACAGTGCGCAGCAACCAAGACAAAACAGCAAAATCAAGGATTTCCAAATGTTCATATTCTACTCCTGTTAAAATTCGCCCGCAACACCGCACAGTGTAAATCCATTTCCGCCATAGGCAAGCGCCATGCCATGATATCGAAAAAATTTGCCTCAAAACAATACTCCGCCTTGACATATTGGCCAGAGACTATATTCTGAAACCGCGCACTCTGTGCGCTCTCGCGATCACAACGCGACAACGGCAACAAAAGACTTTTAATTAAGGAACAGGAGAAGGAATCGCCCATGGGTGTCTATCTCGGACTGGACAGCAGCACGCAAAGTCTCTCGGCAATCATCATCGATACGGCAACCGGCACGGTCCTGGCCGATGAAAGCGTCAACTACGGCAGGGATTTTCCCGAATACAACTGTCCTAACGGTGTTCTGCCGCACAGCGACCCGCTGGTGCAACATGCCGATCCGCTGCTGTGGGTCGCCGCGCTTGACCTGCTCCTGGAACAGCTGCACGCGGACGGTGCCCCCCTTGACCAGGTTCAGGCCGTCAGCGGCTCCGGGCAGCAACACGGATCGGTATATCTCAACGAAACATTTCACACCGTCCTGCAAGCTCTAAGCCGGGAAAGAAACCTCGCCGACCAGCTCGAACCCACCCTCACCCGCAAAACCGCCCCCATCTGGATGGACAGCTCGACCCGCAGGCAGTGCGCGGAATTGACTGCCGCCATCGGCGACCGAATCCAAACCGACACGGGGTCGCCCGCCATCGAGCGCTTCACCGGTCCACAAATTCGCCGCTTCCATCAGACCGAACCCGCCCTGTACACCGAAACGGCTCGAATTCACCTGGTCAGCTCCTTTCTTTGCTCGGTTCTTTGCGGCAAAGATGCCGCCATCGACCACGGCGACGGCGCCGGTATGAATCTGATGAACTTGAAAACCCTTGATTGGGACCGCGAGATTGCCGAAGCCACCGCGCCCGACCTGCTGTCGAAACTTCCCCGGCTACAGCCGTCGGCGTCCGCGGCGGGTGGCCTGAGCCCATACTTTGGCAAATTCGGTCTGCGTCCGGGCATTCCGGTGGTTTGTTGGTCCGGCGACAACCCCAACAGCCTGATCGGCACCGGCGCGGCAAGCCCAGGAACCGCCGTGATCAGCCTCGGCACCAGCGACACATTCTTCGGCGCCATGGAGAAACCGGTGGTCGACCCCAACGGCTACGGACACGTCTTCGGCAATCCCGCAGGCGGCTTTATGAGCCTAATCTGCTTCAAAAACGGATCGCTCGCCCGCGAGGCCATCAAGGACCAACACAATGTCGATTGGAACACGTTCGACGTCATCGCATTCGAGGAAACGCCGGTCGGCAACAACGGCAATCTGATGCTTCCCTACTTCGAACCCGAGATCACCCCAGTGGTCCTCGAAGCCGGCCTGCGTCGACGCGGCGACGAGAATTTCTGCGCAGGCAACGCCCCGGCCGCAGTTGACATTCGCGCCGTAGTCGAATCCCAGGCACTCTCCATGCGCCTGCATTCCGAATGGATGGGACGAAACTTCGCCACCCTGCGGATCACCGGCGGCGCCTCCAAAAGCCCCGGCCTAAGCCGGGTCATCGCCGACGTGTTTCAAGCGCGACTGGAAAAAATCAGCGTTGCGAACTCCGCGGGATTGGGTGCCGCCATGCGCGCGGCCAACGCGGCAGGCGGCGAATCGTTTGCGGACCTGGCAGCCGCTTTCTGCGCCCCCGTCGACACCATCGACCCCATCGCCGAGCATGCGGAGACATACGACAAGCTATTGGAGCAATATCGAGCATTCGAAGCTACGGCAAAAGCATAACAGGCATCCCTGCCTGTTCAACCGTAAAACAGGCATCCCTGCCTGTTCAAGCAAAAAAAGGAAAGGAGTTATGGGCATGCAAGTGCAAGACCACATTCTCGTCGGCATCCACATTCACAATCGTCTCGAGCAAGCTGTAGACGTGCAGCGACTGCTCACCAAGTACGGCGCGCAGATCAAGACTCGGCTGGGACTGCATGAAACTCAGCCGGAAGGCGTCGCAGGCAACGGTCTGCTAGTCCTGGAAACCATCGGCGACCCAGCGGGCATCGAGGAGCTAATTGCCAATCTCAATGCGCTCGACGGCGTCGAAGCCGATAAAATGGTTTTTGCCCATTGAGTTTGAAAGCACCAGGCGTCAGTCAATATCCTGGCCCCTACAACCAGAAATCATTGAGCCTCATAGGCCTCGGATGGATCATAACGCACTCTCATGGTTTCGTGCGCGCGCGGGCACTATAGCGCCGGCCTTCCCAAAGATTCGTAGACTGCTTACACTGTGGACCTGCCTGACGCTTCTGCCCGGTGTGCTGCGCGCTCAAGCCGATTCGGCGGCGCGCCTCCCGGACCAGCTGAGTCTGGCGGACGCTCGTCGCCTGGTCGTCGAACGCAATCCCACGCTGGACTCCGCCCGAGAACGGGTGCGGGCCGCTTTAGCTGCGGTGCGACAGGCGGAATCTCAACGCTGGCCGACCTTGGACGTGACGGCTTCGGCCAACCGCACGGAAGATGTCGCGGCAGCTGATGTCGCCCAATTCGTGGAGACGCCGTACCAGACCTACAGTCTGAAAGCGCAGTTGGACTGGCTGCTGTTCACGGGCTTTCGCGTCCGCAGCGGCATTGCCGGCGCCGAAGCCGGCGCCGAAGCGGCATCGTTAAATCTGCATGATAGCCACCGCCTGCTCAGCCAGGCAGTGGGGGCCGCCTTCCACCAAGCCTTGCTTGCCCGTGAGAACGTCGAGGTCGCCGAACGGGATGCATCCTTCAACGAACGCCTCAAGAAGGAGGCCGAAAAACGCAAATCCGCGGGCACTGCGGGACGCGAAGACGTGCTTAACTTCTCCGTGCGCGCCGCCCAAGCAAACAACCAGGCCATCAGCGCCCGCCGCGATTTGCGCACCGCCCGCATCGCCTTGGCCGAAATGCTCCACCTGACCCCAGCGAAACTGCCCGAGCGCGTGTCTTTGGCAAATCCGGACCCCAAACCGAAAGACGCACCCGATGTGGATGCCGAAGTTCAATTCGCCCGCAAGCATAGACCCGACCTGGAGGCAGCCCGCAGGCAACTGGAACAGGCAAAGTCCGAGCTGACAAGTGCGCGCTCGGACAACTACCCGCAAGTGCGCGGCTTCGCCTCCGCCGCCCGCACCCGCACGGAAAACAGCGGAGCGACTGACGGAACCGGCAACGACATCTCTTTGGGAATCGCGGTCTCATGGAACGCCTTCGACGCAGGCTTGACCAATGCCAAAGTCGAAGAGGCCGCGGCACGCATCGCCGAACGTCGCCGAACCCTGGCCGAACTCACAACCAAAATATCCGCCGAAGTGCGCAGCCAGCACGAACAGCTCGACGCAGCATTGATACAGCTCGAACTGAGCGAAAAAATTCTTGACATGACCCGTGAAATCAGAGACATCGTCACTAGAAAATATAGCGTCGGGCAAGTGACCATCACCCGACTGAATCAAACCCAGACCGATCTGGTGCGGGCCGAGAGCCAGCACGCCGCCGCAGGCATCCGGGTGCGCCTGGCACAACAGAACTTGGATGCGGCCACCGGCAGACTCACAGTGGACCGGCAACCATAACGAGTCCGGCATACCTTCGCCCCCCTTCATCCGCCCCCCCGGATATTGGAGCGTCCGGGAGGTGCCTTTGCTGGTCGGGACCGGTTTCGCACTTTGGAGACATTGATGAAAATATGTGTGTTCACGGACAGCTTTCTTCCCTACCTTTCCGGCGTAACCTTTGTGGCGATCAACCAGAGCAACGAACTAGCCCGCCGCGGGCACGAATTGTCGATTTTTCGACCTCGTCCCAAGCTTTGGCGACGGTCGTTTCCCAAACCAAAAGAATTGAACGCCGACATTGGGCTATGCGAGGTCCCGCTAACGTTGCCCACACCGCCCAACCGCCCGGATCTGCGCATTGCGGTGCCCACCTTCCTCCCCTCACTGCTTAAAGTGAGGCGCCTGCGCCCGGAGTTGATCCACGTCCACACCGAATGGGGTTGCGGATGGGAAGGCGTGCTGGCCGCCCGCGTCCATAACATCCCGGTCGTCGGCACATTCCACACATTTTTCGCCGATCCCGGTTACCTGCGCCAATTCGGTTTGCCCAACCTGCGGGCAACAAGAGCCGCAATGTGGAAATTCTCCACCACCTTCTACAACCGATGCGACGCGATTATCTGTCCCTCCCGCGAGACCGCACGCGTTTTGTCGTCCCGCAAGCTGCGCCACCCCCCCACGGTTATCTCCAACGGCATAAAAGCGCCCGACATGAAGTCGATTTCGGCCATCGAAACGATGCGCAAGAACTACGGCATCACCGGCTCGCCGGTATTTCTCTACCTGGGGCGAGTCTCCGTGGAAAAATCCATGGACATCCTCTTGCACGCGTTCCGCAAGGTCCTGAACGACTCGCCGAATGCCCGATTGGTCATCATCGGCGCCGGACCATCCGACCCAGAAGTTGCGGACCTCTGCAGTCAACTCGACATGGAGAATTCCGTCATCCGCACCGGCATGATCGAACATGACAAGTTAATCCGCAAGAACCTGCTCCGCCTGGGCGACGTATTCGTAACCGCCAGCAAGACCGAAAACCAGCCGCTCAGTCTCATGGAGGCCATGTCCTTCGAACTGCCCTTAGTTGCCGCGGACGCCCGCGGCAACCCCGAACTGGTCGAACACGAACGCAACGGCTTCCTCTTCGAACCGGACAACGCCGACCAAATGGCCAAACAAATGGGCAAATTCACCCGCGACCACCCAAACCTGACCGAACGAATGGGAAAAGCGTCCGGAGACATGATCCGCGCCCACTATCTGCCCAACGTCGGCGCAAAGCTCGAGGAACTCTACACTTCGCTGATCGCACGCCAAGCTGGCGGATGATCATACCATCCCCCGATGCCGGAACAATATGCACCCTTACCTCACCAAAACCACATCCAATTCCCATGACTGCCGACAAAAAACAACCGACAAACTATGTCCAGACGCTTAGCGACAAGCAAATGGAGACCCTCCGAAACGAACTCGAACAGGCTAACTGGCAGTTTGATTCCCTCGATCATGCCAGATGGCGGGCTCGCCGCGAAAAAACCACCGTGGTGGCCTACAACTCGGGAAAGCTTGTCGTCCAGGGAAAAGGCACCGCCGACTTGGTGCAGTTTATCCTCGAACCCAAGGTCCTGGGCGAAGCTCGCTTAGGGTACGAAGAGGTGCTGGCCAGAAAAGAGGATCCCGCTCAATTCGAAGCCCACGCCGGAATTGATGAAAGCGGCAAGGGCGACTTCTTCGGTCCCCTGGTCATCGCGGCCGTCGGCGTCACTGCGGACTCCGCACAAGCGCTCATCGAAGCAGGCGTTATGGACTCCAAGCGCATCAAAAGCGACCGGCGAATCGCCGCTTTGGCCGAAGCAGTCCGCAACCGTACGGGCGACTCTTGGGCAATCGTCCCAATCGGCCCCGACGCCTACAACCGGTTATACGCCAAGATCGGCAACGTCAATCGACTCCTTGCCTGGGGACACGCCCGCGCACTCGAAAACCTCCTGGAGCGCCAGCCCGATTGTCCGCGTGCCCTTTCCGACCAATTTGGCAACAAGGAAACCGTCAAACGAGCCCTCCTGCAGCACGGCCGTTCCATCGAACTGGAGCAACGCACCAAGGCCGAATCCGACATCGCCGTGGCCGCCGCCTCCATCCTGGCACGGCACGAATTCGTCCGCCGCCTCGAAACACTGGGCGAACCGCTGGGCGTCACGCTTCCCAAAGGCGCCGGCATCCAAGTCCGCGAAACAGCCGTCGAAATCGTTCGGCGTCACGGCGAGCATACCTTGCGCACACTGGCCAAAACCCACTTCAAGACCTACGCCCAAGTCCTTGAGGAAGCCAACACCTGATCGGAACAGTCAACTTCTGCAAATTTGCAAGTTCCGTTCGACCTCCCGGAGCGAACTCAGAACTGTCTCTTGCCACGCCGTACGACATGATCCAAGCACCCTGCAAAGCGCACGAAAACGGCAAAGCAGTGCTGGCACCCATAAACTCTGGTGAACGGTATGTTCGGAAAGAATCCTTCGCGTTTCACCCGACAGGTGCTTCGCGATCCGCAATGCGCGCAACGAACACTCAAAACAACCCCAATATATCTTCGCAATCTTTTTGTCGTTCCACACACGCGCACATTTTGTACGACTGAACAAATGCAAAACCCTCAATATTGCAGGCAACTATAGCCTCAAACTATTCGCTTGCAACCCCACAATCCCGACACAAAGTAAAAAAGGCGTCTCGCCCGCTCAAAACGCCGCGCTCCTTAAAGGTTCACTCCGCGACGATGGGGTGCGTCCAGCCGTGGGCATCGTCAATTTCACCGTACTGAATCGAAGTCACCTGCTGATACAGGCTTTCCAACACGGGCCCGCAACCGCTTTCCGGTCCGACTCGAATCTCGGTATCGCCGCGCACGATTCGGTTGACCGGCGTAATCACCACGGCAGTGCCGCAGGCGCCAATCTCGTCAAAATCCTCCAGCTCATCAAAGGCAACCGGTCGCCTCTCCACAGTCATCCCGCGATCCGCAGCCAACTGTTGCAGGGTCATATTGGTTATACTTGGCAGAATCGAGGGGGAGACGGGAGTCACATACGTATTGCCCCGAATGCCGATGAAATTGGATGTTCCAAATTCATCGATGTAGCGATGTTCACGGGGATCGAGGTACAATTCAACGGGAAAGCCCATTTCCTGGGCAACCTGATGCGGCTCCAAGCTGGCGGCGTAGTTTCCGGCCACCTTGACATTGCCCACTCCCTGGGGCGCGGCTCGGTCGTATTGGTCCAGAACCAAGGCGCTAACCGGCTGCAAACCGCCTTTGTAGTAAGGTCCGACCGGCACCACCAAAACAATGAACGTGTATTCGTCAGCCGGGCTGATGCCGATGCGAGCGCCGCTGCCGATCAACAGAGGCCGCACGTACAACGCTCCGCCCGTACCGTACGGGGGAACATACTCAAGGTTGGCTTGGATCACCCGTTCAACCGCCTCCAGAAAAATATCTTCGGGCACTTGAGTCATGCACATGCGTCGGG
>JBMCIU010000029.1:0-10556 GCA_048616755.1 Verrucomicrobiota bacterium | reverse complement strand
GCCCGACACTTCGGGTTGGCCCCGATCCTGGGTGAGCGCACGGAGAGTCAGGACCTGTGTTTCGTCAACCCCGGCGAGCATTGGAAACTGACCGAAGTTTATCGGCCAGACCTTCCCCGCGACGGTCGCTTCCTCAGCGTGAGCGGAGAAGTCCTGGGGCGGCACCGAGGCATTCATCGCTACACGATTGGCCAGCGTCGCGGCTTGGGCGTGGCCGCGCCAAACCCACTCTATGTCGCCGAAATTGATGCTGACAGCGGGGACATTGTGCTGGCCGAGCGACAACACCTCGCCGCCTCCGCCATGCTCGTGAAAAACGTCAACTGGATCGGTGGGCATGCACCGGCCAAGCCGTTCGCAGCCGCCACCAAAATCCGCTATCGGCAGGATGGCGCCCCGTCGCGGGTCGTTCCCCGCAACAACCACGCCGCGCTTGTCCAATTCGAAACCCCGCAGTTTGCCGTAACCCCGGGACAGGTCGCGGCTTTCTACCAAGACGACGAACTTGTCGGCGGCGGATGGATTGAATCAGCGCAAACTCTTTGAGCCGCTGGGTTGCCGAACTGCGAGTTCTGTATCTCTCGGATTCCCTCGGGGTAGAGATTTGCCTTTCGGGATGAAATCCGCGCCAATCCCCAGCTATCGCTTCACGCGAGCATTGCCTTCCCAAATGCTCCAGATTTGCTCTTCGTCGGCAGGCTGAGCGTAATCGGTGAGCATGGTGGTCACGAGTGCTCCGCTGGCCCAGCCGTATTGGACCCATTGCTCCGCCGGCCACCCTTTGAGGATCGCGTAGAGCATGCCTCCGACAAAGCCGTCGCCGCCGCCGATGCGGTCCAGCACTGTAATTTCCCGGGGCTCGACGACATGCCACTGATCGCCTGCGGATAGGATGGCTCCCCACAAGTGGCAGTTGGTGTTGACCACCTGTCGCAGGGTTGTGGCAAATGTTGATACTTCGGGAAACTCCTGGCGAGCGCGCTCGATCATGCCTTTGAAGCCGATAATCTTGGCGGACAAATCCTTGCCGCCGGCTTCCGGGCCCTCGATGCCGAGGCAAAGCTGAAAATCCTCCTCGTTGCCGATAAGGATGTCCGACAAATTCGCAATTTCGGCAAAGGTGCGGTGCAGTTCCTCCTCCCTGCCCTCCCAGAAGGATGCGCGATGATTCAGATCAAAGGAAATGCGCGTGCCGTGCTTCTTGGCGGTTTTGGCCAGCTCGAGACAGAAGGCGCTGCTTTGCTCGGAAAGAGCGGCGACAAGCCCGGAGATGTGGACGATCTGCACACCTTCCTGGCCAAAAATGCGCTCCAAATCGAAATCCTCAAGGCTCAGTGTGCGTCCCACCTCGCCGGCACGGTCATTGTGGACGCGCGGCCCGCGCGAGCCGTATCCGCTGTCGGCCAGGTTGAATTGATGTCGATATCCCCAGGGGCCGCCCTGATCTACCTCCGGGCCTTCCACAACCATATTGCGGCTGCCAAGATTGTCGCGGATGCGCCTGGCAATGGGGCTGCCCTTGACCAGTTTGGTCAGCACTTTTACCGGCATTCCCAAGTGGGAGGCAACGCTGGCGACATTGGTTTCCGCGCTGGTAACCTGCAGCTGAAAGTTGTCGCTGCAATGAAACGGCTGACCGGCCGGCGGCGTCAACCGGACTCCCATACTTGTCGGCACCAACAGCGCATAAGAACAATCGTCCTTCAATTCAATACAAATATCACTCATGGTCTCTCGCCTCGTTGTTCCTGGTCTTTTCTAGTTGCACATTGGGACATTTCATCGGGGGCTGATTTTCTATATGCGATACCATATCTTGGTGCCGGTGCGGTGCAAATGATCGAGCGTGGCACAACGGGGACTGGCTTTCCATGGTCCTACCCTCTTCCGACGCCGGGCCAAATAGCCGTCGCTCGGAAACCGCAACGGACGGTCAAATCAGTTCAGGTTGTCGAGCTTTCTGATGGCGCCGGAAGCGTTGAGACAGTAGTCGCCGATGTGCTCGAGATGGCGGACGATGTCTAGAAAGACCAGTTCGGCGCGCACGTCCGCTCCCTTGGTCAGTTTTTTGCGCGCAATTTTGCGCAGCTGGTCGCGTTCGCCGTCGATCTCGTCCTCCATGCGCAGGGCGGTTTCGAAGGAGTAATCGTCTATTTCGTGCGTCAGGTAGTCGGTATTGTACTTGAGGAAGTCGAAGACGCGGGCGGAGTAATCCACGAGTTGGTCCCTGCCACTTTTGTGGAACCGGAGGTTTTTCGTTTCGCAGTATTCCAGCAGCGCGCCAATTCTGTGCGTGCTTTCGGCAATGCACTTGAGTTCGTTGATAACGCTTTGCTGGGCTTGAATGCGCTGGGCCTGGCTTTCGCTGACCGATACGCTCATGCAGTCGGTGAGCAGTCGGCTGAGCTGTTCGCGCTGCACGTCGACCGCCTCGGTGGTGGCCTGGAGTTCGACTTTGAGCTTGGCCAGTTTACCGCCGTCGCCCGCCAGCGCGTTCTTGGTGTTGCCCACAGTTTCGCAGACGGCCGCGGCCATTTTACCCAATTCGTGACGGATGCTTATCAGATTGGATTCTACCGCCTCGGGAGTGGCGCCGCGCAGCAGTGTGATTTCCGGCGGCGCAACGCCGGGCTCGGCAATGTTCTCGGGAATCAGCCGACGCACCAACGAAGCGATTTGAGGCACGAACCAAACCAGCAGGAACGTGTTGGTGATGTTGAAGAGCGAATGAAAGACCGCCAAATGAATCGGCATGTGGTGTGGGGACTCCGGCCCGCCCGGCGCGATCCAGTCCACCAAACTCAGAAATGGATAGAACGCCAACAACATCCACACGATGCCGATTAGATTGAAGATCATGTGCGCGCGCGCAGTGCGCTTGGCGTTGGCATTCATCTGCAATGAGGCCAAGTAGGCCGTAATCGTGGTGCCGATATTCTCGCCCATCACCAGAGCCGCGGCTACGGGCAGGCCAATCCAGCCGCTGTAGGCCATGGTCAGAGTGATCGCCATCGCAGCCGAAGACGACTGAACCAGCACCGTGAGCACCGTTCCAACCCCGATAAACAGCAGGACTGAGCCGTACCCGTAGTCGGATACTTGGCTCAAAAACGCCAGCGCCTCCGGGTTGCCGCTGATGTTCGGAACGTTTTCCTTCATTAGGTGCAGACCCAAAAACAGAATCCCGAAGCCGATCAGCACCTCCGCCAGTTCACGACGCCTTTCCAGTTTGCTGAAATAAAACGGCAGGGCCAGGGCAATCGCCGGAAGTGCAAACGCCGTAATCTTCATCTTGAAACCAACCAACGAGACAATCCATGCCGTGAACGTCGTCCCGATGTTGGCCCCCATCACCACACCGATGGATTGCTCCAGGGTCATCAACCCAGCATTCACTAAGCTAACCAGCAGAACTGTCGTCGCCGAAGATGATTGAATTACCGACGTGACGCAAATGCCGGTGAATATGCCGTAGACGGGGTTGCCGGTGATCAAGCCGAGCAGTCGCCTCATCCGGTCGCCTGACCGCTTGTGCAGACCATCGCTCATCACGCGCATCCCGAACAGAAACACGCCCAGACCACCGACCATGTTAATGAACCATAAGACGTTGTGCAATCGGAACTCCAGATTGAGTTGGCGGACGCAAAGGACCCTAATCAAACCGCTCGCTACATCGTCGATGTATGAAAAGCGGCAGTAAAGCTAACAGAATTCTAACACATCGGGGATAATTCTGAAAACAGACGTTCTGTGATCGAGCGATACCATATCGTAACACCGGTGTGGTGCAAATTCGGAGATCTTTATCCCTTATGCCTGAATGAAGCGTTTTGCGAAAAAAGGAGATGGCGCCTGAATATCGAACCTTGAATCTTGGAACTTGAACTAAGAACCCGGAACTCGTAATCTTCCCGGAGATCAGAGTTTTTAATTTTAAGAGTGTGGCGAGAAGAAACGGATGGTTTCGGCCAGGCCAGAATCGAAGTCCGCCGTCGGTTCGAAGCCGGATAGGCGCAGGCGGTCAACATCGGCGCTGGAGTGGCGGACATCCCCGGGGCGCTCGGAACCGTGGAGAATCTCCGAAGTCGAGCCGGTTAGGCGCACAATGTTCTCGGCGAGGTCGTTGATGGTCAGGCGTCCGCCGTACGCCACGTTAAACACCCCGGCGATTCCCGGATTCTCCGCGGCAAAGACGTTGGCCGCCACGACGTCTTTAACGTAAATAAAGTCCCGCGTTTGTTCGCCGTCGCCGAAGATTGTAATCGGTTGGTTTCGCAAGGCGCGCGTGATGAAGATGGGGACAGCGGCGGCGTATTGGCTATTCGGATCCTGGCGCGGACCGAAAACGTTGAAATAGCGCAGGCAGGCGGTGCGCAGCCATTTTTCGCGCGCGAACAGGTCGCAGTAGTATTCTCCCGAGAGTTTTGTAATGGCGTAGGGGCTGCGCGGCTCGGGCATCATGTCCTCGCGCTTGGGCACCTCCGGATTGTCGCCGTAGACGGCGGCCGAGGAACTCAGGCACAGGGTTTGCACTCCCGCCTCGCGGGCGCATTCCAAGACGGTGAGCAAGCCCTTGACGTTGATGTCAACGCATTCGGACGGGCGCTCCATGGATTCGGGCACGCTGACCATAGCGGCCAGGTGAAAGACCGCATCCACGCCCCGCATAGCCGACCGCACGGCGGAACGGTCCAGAATCGAGCCTTCGATCCACTCCGCGTCAACGCCCTGCAGATTGCGCCGGTGTCCCGTGCGCAAATCATCGAGAATGCGGACTTCGCAGCGACCGCTGTAGTGTTCCGCAATGTGGCTGCCGATAAAACCCGCGCCGCCGGTGATCAAAATTCGGTTTAGCTGCATGGCTTATTCCTGGGGTGAGTTAGCGTAGAAGTTTTCCGCGAATCGAAGGAAAAGGAGTCTGGCTACATCAGCTTGAAGCCGGGCAGGTCCTGGCTGTCGATGAGCCCGACGGCTCGCCCTTCGCTGTCCACTACGGCCACATCGTCGATGGGATGCTTTTCCAGTAATTCGAGCAACTCAACGGCCAGCTCGTCGGGATCGACGGTGACGGGGTTTTCGGTCATGACTTGCCCGACGGGAATATCCAGCGAGGCGTCCCCGCCGAGCATGTGGCGACGGAAATCGCCGTCGGTAAAGATGCCGAGCAGGTGCTGTTGGGGATCAACGACCAGGACCGAACCGCTGCGTTTGCGCGTCATGACTGGCAGGCAATCCCGCAGAGCCGTGCTTGGTTCGACTGTTGGCAAACGGTGGCTTCGTCGCATGACGTCGCCCACTGTCAGCGTGATTCGCCGTCCGATGGCGCCGGCGGGATGCAGACGCGCGTAATCGTCCTGTTTGAGCCCGTTGGTGTCCAGCAGGACCATGGCGAGGGCGTCGCCGAATGCGAGCATGGCCGTGGTAGTGGCTGTGGGGGCGAGGTTAAAGGGACATGCTTCGCGCGGCACGGGCAGGCATTGGACGCATTCGCTCCACTGCGCCAAGCGGGAATCCGCATTGCCGGTAATGGCTGCGATTGGAATGCCGCAACGGCGAATGGCGGGCAGCAGCTGCAACAGCTCTTCGGTTTCGCCGCTGAAGCTCAAGGCCAGCAGTAAATCGTTGCGGGCCAGCACCCCCAGGTCGCCGTGCATGGCGTCAACCGGATCCAGATAGACCGATGGCGAACCGGTACTGGACAGCGTGGCCGCCATTTTGCGAGCGATGTGTCCGCTCTTGCCGATGCCTGTTAGGACCAGTTTGCCGCCGGCAACGAGACAATGGCTACAGCGGTCAACCAAGGCCTTGAAGGAGTCGTCCAAGTTATCGCGCACGGCGATCAAGCCCTCGATTTCGATATCAAGGACTTCTCGTGCGCGTTCGATAGTGTTGAGTTCGGGCATATCATCTCCACAGTGGGCGTATTAGCCAAAAAAAAGGGGGGTTCGCGTTGGAACCCGACGAACATTTGCAAATCGCTATTATAGTACGTCGGCACGAACTTGGAAAGTAGTGCAAAATAGATATAGGAATTTCTTATGCAGCCCGAATTGGCGTACGCCATTATCACACCCTATACAATCAGGAAGTCCCGTACCGGCGCTATCCTGGCGCGGCTGTTCGCGGGCATGTCGGCAAACTTGGTCGCCGCCCAGATGTTCGCGTGCACCAGCGATATCGCAGAACGCTTCGCTCAAAGCATCGCTCCGGCCTCCGATCCCGACGAGGAACCCTATCGCGCTCTCATCCGAGACTACATTCGCCTGAACTTCACACCCTCGCCGAGCGGACGGCGACACCGCATCATGATGCTGGTTTTTCGCGGGGAAAACGCCCGTCGCGAGCTTTCCGAACTGGTCGGACGGCTTGAAATCAGCTCTGAGAGGGGAGAGACCATCCGCGATTCGTTTGGCGACCTGGTGCGTAATGACGACGGCAGCGTCCGCTATTTCGAGCCCGCGGTGATCTGCTCGGACATAGAGCACCCGGTCGGCGACGATTTGCGCATGTGGATTGACTTTGCCCGCCATGAATCTCCGGTACTCGAGAAGATCTGCGACTACGACAATCCGGACCGCGTCGAAAAAACGTTGGTGCTGATCAAGCCGGACAGCTGGCGCCAGAAAAGCTCGCGTCCCGGTACGATCATCGGCATGTTCAGCCGCACCGGCCTGCGCATGATCGCCTGCAACAAGGTGCAGATGACTCAGCGCCAGGCGCAGGAGTTCTACGGGCCGGTCCAGGATGCGCTCAAGCGCAAGCTCGCACCGGGAATCGGCGTGAAAGCAAAAAAAATACTCGAACAGGAACTCGGCGTCGAATTGCCGGAGGAAACCTCAGACCGGCTGGCCAGATGCGTCGGTATCCCCTTCGCCGAACATCAGTTTCGCGGCATCATCGAATTCATGTCCGGGCGCCGGCTGGACCCGGACGGCGGCTGCACCGACGCCACCGTTGGGAAGGGGCACATCGGCGTGCTCGCCCTCGTCTACGAAGGCGAAGGCGCCGTGACTAAGATCCGCGAAGTGCTTGGCCCCACCGATCCGACGGAGGCCCCCGAAGGAACCGTGCGCCGGGAATTCGGCTCCGACGTCATGGTCAACACCGCTCATGCTTCCGACAGCCCGGAAAACGCCGAGCGCGAAATGCGCATCCTCAACATGTACCGCTCCAATTTCGTATCCGAAGTTGCCCCGCTGCTGCAGTAATTTCCAAACGGACAACGCAAATTTTCACGGCGCCAAATCGACCCCGGAAACACCACCAACAAAGAGTCGCATGAAAACCAAGCGGAGTTGATGACCAACCCGCGAGCATCGGCAAACCCAAGGAGCAGGCACAATGACGCAATTCAAGCTTGAAACATCCCCCAATCTGGGGCATCTGCAACCGTCCATGACGCTCGGTATCACCGCCAAAGCCAAAGCCCTGGCGGCCGAAGGCCACAACGTCGCCAGCCTCTGCGCGGGCGAACCGGACTTCGACACGCCCGAACACATCAAGGAAGCCGCCATCGCCGCACTGCGCGCGGGCGACACCAAGTACACCCCGGCCACCGGACGCGCCGACCTCAAGGCCGCCATCGCCGACAAGCTCCGCGAAGAAAACGACGTGCCGGCCGAAGCCGGGCAGGTCATCGTAGCCCCCGGCGCCAAATTCAGCGTCTTCAGCGCGGTCGCTGCACTCTGTTCCGAGGGGGACGAGGTGCTTCTGCCCGTGCCGTTTTGGCTTAGCTATGCCGAGATGGTCCATGCCGCCGGCGCCACAGCCGTGCTGATTCCCACCCGCGCGGAAAACGACTACTGCCCGTCCGCCGACGATCTCCGTGACAAGATCACCGAGCGCACCAAGCTGCTCATCCTCAACACCCCGTCAAACCCCACCGGCGGACTTTGCTGCCGCGCATCGCTCGAAAGCATCGCCGAGCTGGCCTGCAAGCACAACTTTATGGTGCTCGCCGACGAAATCTATGAGAAACTCGTCTATGATCCAGGTCACGAACACGTCAGTATCGCATCCCTGGGCGAGGAAATCGCGCAGCGAACCATCACGGTTAACGGCTTCAGCAAAGCCTACTCCATGACCGGATGGCGCTTGGGATACCTGCACGCGCCCAAATGGCTCACCGACCGCATCGGCGCGCTCCAAAGCCACAGCACCTCGAACCCCACTTCATTCGCGCAGGCCGGTGCCCTCGCGGCGCTGAACGGCCCGTCCGAGCCCGTCGACACCATGCGCAACGCCTTCCGCGAACGCCGCGACCTGATCCACTCCCTGCTTTCCGGCATCGAGGGCGTGAACGTGACGTTGCCGCGCGGCGCATTCTACATCTTCGCGGATATCAGTTCGTTCGGATTGGATTCCATGACGTTTGCCGACCGTTGTCTGAATGAAGCCGAATTGGCGGTAATCCCCGGCAAACCATTTGGCGTGGACACGCACGTCCGGCTTTCCTACGCATACGGACAGGAAACCATCACCGAAGCCTGCGGGCGACTGCGCGACTTCTGCGCCACGTTGCGCAACAGCCAACGGTCTTGATTAATATGGATCCCGTAGCTTTCGAAATCGGACCGCTGGCCATTCGCTGGTACGGCATTTTTGTTGCATTGGGCTTTCTCGCGGGATTGCTGTATGTGCAGCACCGCGCCGCAAAAGCGGGGTTCGGAGGCGAGCGAGCCTCCAACCTGGTTTTTCTGGGACTGATCGGCGGCCTGGTAGGCGCCCGACTTTTCTACGTGGCGCTAAATTGGGAGCATTTTCGCGCCGTTCCGCTGGAGATTCTCCGGCTTGATCACGGAGGGTTGGTCTATTATGGCGGGCTGGTCGGCGGCACGCTCACGCTGGTTGCGGCGTGCCTGATTCGCGGCATTCCCATGGGGCAACTGGGCGACCTGCTGATCCCTGGCTTGCCGCTCGGGCACGCACTGGGTCGAATTGGGTGCTTTCTCAACGGTTGCTGCTTCGGAGTTGTCGCGGACAATGCGTGTTGCACGGTCCAGTACGACCCGGGCAGCCAAGCGGCGGCGGTGCACGCCCATCGGGGTCTGATCGAGTCGGTGACGCAAAGCCCGTTGCCCGTTCTGCCGGTGCAGTTGCTAGCGGCTGTCTGCAACGTGGGCATTTTCGTGTTTCTGCTGTGGATCGAACGTCGACTCCGATTTCGCGGACAGCTGCTGGCGGTGTACCTTATGGCCTACGGCGTTTACCGCTTCCTGCTGGAGTTTCTGCGCGGCGATTATCTTGAAGTCGGCATGTTTACTCCCGCCCAGGAGGTTAGCCTGGTCATGATCCCCGCCGGCATCATCCTGTTCGTCGTCGCCCGCCGTCGAGCCAAAATACAACAGGGCGCATGAACTCCGAATCTCCCAAGCAAGACGACGACGAATTCGTGGAAATCGTGCCCGATCACCACGCCGGCAACCGTATCGATGTGTTTATGAGTTCTCGCTTCGAGCAGTGGTCTCGGAGCGTCCTGCAAAAAATGATTCGACAAGGAAGAGTCTCTATCAACGGCGCCCCCTGTAAACCGGCGGACATCGTGCGGGCGGGCGATCGGATCCAAGTTCGCCCCCCAGAGCCAGCGGACGAGACAATCCGGGCGATGGACTTGAACTTGGATATCCTATACGAAGACGAGGCCATGCTGGTCATCAACAAACCCGCTGGTCTGGTCGTTCACCCCACCCGAGGACATGCAAACGACACACTGGTCAACGCCCTGCTGGCACACGATCCCGAAGCCTTCCAGGCTATGGTGGACGAAGAAAGGCGACCGGGAATCGTTCACCGCCTCGATAAAGACACCTCCGGCGCCATGGTCGTGGCCCGCACCCAGCAGGCATGGCAAGAACTCAAGGACGCGTTTGCCGAACGGCGCGTGGAAAAGACCTACTTGACCGTCGTTATCGGCGAATTCGGCGCAAAAACCGGACGCTTCGACGGCGCCATCGGCCGTCACCCGGTCAATCGCAAACGGATGGCCGTGCTCAGAGAAGGCGGAAAGCCCGCTCTGACCTTCTATCGCGTCCTGGGAAGCGCCTGTAACCTGACGCTTTTGGAAGTGCGCATCATGACCGGTCGAACCCACCAGATTCGGGTGCATTTCGCCCGCGAGCAACACCCCGTGCTCGCCGATCCGATCTACGGCGGACGACAACGCGACATCATCGTCCCCGCCCCGCGCCTGATGCTGCACGCATGGAAATTGACAATCCCTCACCCCGTCGACGGAGTCATGCGCCAATACATGGCGCCCCCCCCCGAAGACTTCCGCTCCGTCTTGGCCGCCGCCAACCTCCCCGATATCTCCCCCGGAAACAATAGTCATAGTCCGGAAATGGAGCAATACCCCGTTCTTTAAGACAAGGGGGGCAGGCACAACTACGCATTAGGCTTTTCTCTGTACCCAATAAAACCATGTAGTGCCAAACTTTTTCCCCGGCTGCAAAAATCAGTTTGAGATGTCTGATCTCTCCTGAACTCGGTTTCGCAGGCACAAGAGTCGCGCAAGTTCAGAACTCTTGATCTGGCGGAAGACTAGGTGGTACCGA
>JBMCIU010000028.1:0-10883 GCA_048616755.1 Verrucomicrobiota bacterium | reverse complement strand
GAGCGTGATGCCTCCGCTGGCCTCAAGGAGAGCTGCTCCGCCGACGGTAAGCACTGCAGTTTCGACATCCTCGGTACTCATATTATCCAGCAGGATGTAGTCCGCCCCGGCTTCGGCGGCGGCTCGAACCTCGTCGAGTGTATCGGCTTCGACTTCGATCTCCAGTTTCGGGTAGTGTTCTCGGCACCGTCGCACGGCGGCACTAATGCCGTCCGGCCCGTCCATGCGAGCGATTTCGCGGTGATTGTCCTTGATCATGACGCGGTCGTAGAGCCCCATGCGATGATTCACGCCGCCCCCGCAGGTGACCGAATACTTTTCGAAAACGCGCAGGCCGGGAGTGGTTTTTCGGGTGTCGAGAATTTTGGTTTCATGTTTGCCGACGGCATCGACATACTGGCGGGTCAGTGTAGCAATGCCGGACATCCGTTGGAGAAAATTGAGGGCAGTTCGTTCGCCGGTGAGGACGGCGCGCGCTCGGCCGGTAATGCGCGCCAACACGGTTCCCGCTTCGCAGAGGTCGCCATCCTCGACACTGGTTTCGAAAACGGATGCCGGGTTGAGCTGGCGAAAGATGGTTTCAGCCACGCGCAACCCCGCGCAAACGCACTTTTGCCGGGCCACGATGGCGCCGCTGACTTCCAAGTTGTCCGGCACGACGGCCAGCGTAGTAGCGTCCCCGCTGCCCATGTCTTCGGCCAAGGCCTGACGGCAGGTGGATTCGATCGCTGTCTGAGTAAGCATAGTGCTGTTCCTGGGTACATCTTACGGGGTTTCATCTTCCGGGGGAAGATCGGGATAAAGTTTTTGCATGCAGTCCGGGCAGACCCCGTGGGAAAATTTCACGTCGGTATTTTCCCGAACGTATTCCTCGAGGGTCATCCAATGCTCCTGGTTTTCTGGTTTGTCCTGGTCTTCCAGTCGGATGCGGTGGCAACTGGAGCAGACGGGCAGTAGTCCTTCGAGCTTTCGCACGTGGGCCAGGGTATTTTCAAGCTTTTCGATAAGCGCCTCTTTTTCGCGTTCGGCGTCCTTGCGCCGCTGGATTTCCTCTTCAGCAAGACCCAGTTCCAGGCGAACTTCTGCGATTTCATGCAAAATGGCGAAAACGGGCCGACTTTCGATAGTACACCCGCTCTTTTTATTCTGCCGGCTGATATACAGATATAAAAACGGAAAGGCAAACAGCGCAATCACCAGGCGGGTCACCAATGTTGCCTGCATGATGCTGAAGTAGTCTCCCCTCCCCAGAAACGCGCCAGTTGAAAACAAGATCACATCCAGCCACATCACCCCCAAAAGAGTCAAAAAAGCCCGCATCCAGAGACGCAGGTGCAATTGCGGGCGGCCAAAGAATTCCCAGGCGACCGCAAGGAACACCAAGTCCATAACTGTGGCCATAACCGAAGCGGTGTTGATGCGCAGGCTCGGAACCGGAACGTGGGCAATGGTGCCGCTGCCCGTCAACTGCATTTGGAAATGCAGCAGGGCCGCAATTACTGGAACCAAAATTGAGACGCCCGCAATTGTCGATATCGCTACGCGCGTCGCAGGCGGTCCGTCAAAAACGTACACGACAAACACGCCCAGAAGCAGGGAGGTATAAAAGACTGTCGAGCCCACCATGAAGGTCAAGTTCCCCACTTCGACAGCCACGTGCGCATCGGTTATCCACGACATAATTGCCGTCAACCCTCCCAGCAATGCGTAAAAGAACGACAAACCGACGCGATGGCGCAGCGAGTGCGTCCACAGCACCAGGAGGTAGACGGCAAACGCTTCGACAATCAGGATGAGCAGTTCTTGTGGCACGAAAATTTAGTCCTTTGTTTGCGGGCACCACGTATCCGGGACGCCGGGCTAGAGCTTGCCGAAGATCTCGTCGAGAATCTCCAGGGCAGTATCGGCCTCGCTCGGCGACAGAGTCAGCGGCGGCATAAGCCGGAGCACGTCCTCGCCGGCAGTGAGCACCAACAGTCCCTGTTTGCGCGCTTCGGCCATGACGGTTTTCACCGGCACGTCCATTTGCAGACCGATCATCAGGCCCAGTCCGCGGAGTTCGCGGATGAACTCGTAGCGTTGCTGCATCTCGGCCAGTCCGGCGCGAAGTTGGGCGGCAATCTTGACGGCGTTGTCCAGCACGTTCTCCTGCTCGAGCGCGTCAAACACGGCAATACCCGCGGCGCAGGCGAGCGGATTGCCGCCGAACGTGCTGGCATGAGTTCCCGGCGGCAGCACCTCATCGAGATCTGCCCGAACCTCAAAGGCGCCGATGGGCACGCCATTGCCCAGAGACTTGGCCAGGGACATGGCGTCGGGCGTCAGGCCATAGTGCTGATAGGCGAAGTATTCGCCGGTCCGTCCCATGCCGCACTGCACTTCGTCGAGCAGCAGCAGAATGCCGCGCTCCCGGCAAAGCTCCTGGACGGCAGTCAAATAATCGCGGTCGGCGGCGATCACCCCGCCCTCTCCCTGCACCGGTTCGAGCAGAACCGCCGCGGTCTGGTCGCCAATAGCGGCTTCGAGCGCGTCGATATCATTGAAAGGAACATGGACAAACCCCTCCATATCCGGCTGAAATCCGGCGCGGTACTTGGCGCGTCCGGTAGCGGCCAAAGTGGCGAGCGTGCGCCCGTGAAAAGAGTCCTGCATGGTGACGATCTCGTGCCGTCCCTGGGGGTTCCCCCAGCGGCGCGCAAATTTGATCATTCCCTCGTTGGCTTCCGCGCCGCTATTGGCGAAGAAGACCTTGCCGCCGAAGCTGTGTTCGGCGATGCGCGCGGCCAGACGGGGCTGATTTTCATTGTAGTAGAGATTGGAGACGTGGACGAGCGTACCGGCCTGTCGCTGAATGGCTTCTGTGACGCGAGGATGGCAATGTCCCAGGTTGCACACGCTGATGCCGGTACCGAAGTCGAGGTAGCGGTTGCCCTGGTCATCCCAAACGTGAGCCATACTGCCGCGCACCAGGGTTAGATCGGGCGTATACGTCCCCAGTACGAAGCGTTTCTGCATTTCCATGAGTGTAGCGGAAGTCTCGGTCATATCCTTGTCCTCGACGAAATTCTTTTGTTGCGGGGTACGGTTCCGCAGTTTTGCGGCTATGGTACAGCCTTGGATGTTTGATCGACTGCCAACCATCAACCTAATCTCTCGGACGGAGAAAAAAAGTACAATGGATGCCGAAGAAATTCTCGAACAGGTAGAAAAGGGCGTAAACGCAAACGAACTAACCAGCACGACGGCCAACTCCGGCGACATGACGCTGCGCCAGAGGTACCGCCGAACCATGTTTTTTCAACACGTGGACTGCATGCCCAATTTCGAATTCGGATACTGGAAAGAAACGCTCGGGGAGTGGCACGAGCAGGGGCTGCCCACCGAAATCGACAACGAAGCCAAAGCCTACAAATACTTCGGCATCGAAAACTGGCAAACCGCCCCCGTCAATGTCATGGGACTCAAGCCCGGCTTTAAATACGAGGTGCTTGAGGAAACCGAGGAAACCATCACCTATCGGGATTCGGCCAGCGGCTGCATCGCCGAGATCAACAAGGAAGGACACAAATCCATCCCGCACTATCTGGATTTTGCGCTCAAGGGACGCGATTCCTGGGAGCAGTTCAAAGAACGGCTCCAGCCAACGCCCGACCGCATTCCCGCCAACTGGCCGGAACTGGCGCAGGCATACAACCAGCGAGACTATCCGCTGGCGGTTCCGATCGGATCGATGATCGGGCGCCTGCGCAACTGGATGGGTTTTGAAACCACCGCCCTGATGATTTATGACGATCCCGAGCTGATGGAGGAAATGGTCGAAACCCTGTGCACCTTGGTCTGCACCACCCTCGAACCGGTGCTGCAGGACGTGGAATTCGACTTCGGCGCGGGGTGGGAGGACATCTGCTTCAATTCCGGTCCGATTGTCGGCGTCGAATTCATGCGCGATGTGGTTGCCCCCCGCTACAAACGCATTACCGATCTGCTGCACAAGCACGGCTGCGTGATCGCCTGGACCGACTGCGACGGCAACATCATGCCGGTGATCGACAGCTTTCTGGCCGGCGGCATCAACTGCATGTTCCCCGTCGAAGTTAACGGCGGCAGCGATCCGGTCGAAATGCGCCGCCGCTGGCCCGAGATCAAAATGCAGGGCGGATTCTGCAAGATGCGCCTGGCCGAAAGCAAGGAGTCGATCCGCAAAGAACTGGAACGCCTGCTGCCCATCGTCCGCGAGGGCGGCTTCATCCCCGGCGTGGACCATCGCGTACAAGCGGACGTGCCGCTGGAAAACTACAAGTACTACCTGAAGCTCAAACGCGACATGTTCGGCGTGGGCGGCACACCGCAGTACGACGAGTAACGGTCGGCGGCTGTTTCACGGATTCGGAAACGAACAAATCAACACTTGGAACCGATGATGGTATCGCAAAAGGACCGAGATATTCTACGCAGGCTCGCCGGGGAGACCATGGAGGTCGCCCAGCAGCCGATCCAGCAGGAACGGATCGAGGGATGGAAGGCCATCAACGGCCTGCGCCCGCACCGCCCGATGGTCTGGATTACCGAAATTCCATGGGGCGAGGTGGAAAGCGACATCCCGGAGTTGCAGTGCGAATGTGAGAACGACGCCTGCCAAAACGTCGAGAAGCATCTGCGCATGGGACTTTTCTGCCAGAAAAATCTGGAGACCGACGAGGTTCTGCTGCCGAAATTTCCGGTACAAATGAAGATCCGTGGCGGGGGGTTCGGCGTCAAGACCAAGGATTCCACAATCGCGCAGGGTGCCTCATCCATTCAGTCGCACGATTACGAGCCGGTCATCAAGGGTATGGAGGACGTGGAAAAGATCAAAATACCGACCGTCACCTACGACCGCGAAGTCACGGAGCGGAACATTGAATTCGCCTCGGATCTGTTCGGCGACATCATGCCCGTAGTCTTGCAGGGCTGCCAGCAGCACTTTTTCCCGGCCTGGGACATGGTTGTGCGCTGGACCGGTGTAACCGAAGCGCTGATGGATCTGGCGATGCGTCCGGATTACATCCATGCGTTGATGCGTCGACTCACCGATGCAAAACTGAGCCTCATGTCCCAAATGGAGGAGCAAAACCTGCTGGATCCCACCCCCCCTGCGCTGCGGGTGGGCTCCGGAGCAGCGGGATTCACCGATGAACTGCCGCAGCCGGATGCCGATCCCAGGCACATCCGGCTTATCGACCAATGGGGCGGCGCAACCCCGCAAATCTTCAGCGACGTCTCCCCCGAGATGCACGAGGAATTCGCGCTGCGCTACGAGAACGAAGTCATGGGCCGCTGCGGCCTGAATTACTACGGTTGCTGCGAGCCGGTGCACAACAAGATGCACCTGCTGGCCAAAGCACCGCGCATCCGCAAAATCTCCATCAGTCCCTGGTGCGATGTCGCCAAGGCGCGCGACAATGCGGCCGAACCCTACGTATTCAGCCACAAACCAAACCCCGCCACCCTCGCTACAGACCGCTTCGACACCGCAGAGGCCGAAACCGAAATCCGCCGACGCTTTACCGAATCCGGATCGATGCCCTGCGAGATCATCATGAAAGACATCAGCACCATCCGCGGCGACTTCGAACGCGTCCGGGAATGGTGCCGGATCGCTTCCCGAGTAGCCCGCGAATTCGAGTAGCCAACCACTTATCGCACAAGGCATTCCATGGCATCTCTTATTCTGGCTTCCTCATCGCCGCGTCGCCGTCAATTGCTGGCGGCGCTGGCCGTGGATTTCGAGGTGGATGTCCAACCGGTAGATGAAACGGTTTTTTCCGGCGAAGAACCCCGTACCGCCGCCGCGCGAATCGCGACAGCCAAGGCGGCAGTCGCGGCGCCGCGCCATCCCGGCACCCCCGTGCTGGGAGCGGACACCATGGTCGTGTGCGAAGACCGCATTCTCGGCAAACCAGCGACTCTCGACGAAGCTCGCGCCATGCTGACGCATCTGTCCGGACGAACGCACGAAGTGCTCACCGGCGTGTGCCTGATGACTGTCTCCCCTTCCTCCCGGCAAACTTGGGTGGCCTGCACCGAAGTGCGCTTCCACCCCCTGCCCGACGCAACCATTGAGCAATATCTCGACTCCGTGCACGTGCTCGACAAAGCCGGCGCCTACGCCATCCAGCAGAGCGGCGAATTGCTGATCGAGCGCATCAATGGTTCCTACTCAAACGTCGTCGGCCTCCCCGTGGAAGACGTCATCACCCGTTTGAACCAAATCCAAGTGCAACAGGCTTAAGGACATGCGGCGGAAGCCAAAGCGTAAAAGCAGGGACAAAAATAAAACAGGAGGATAGCCCCATGAGAATGCCAACCGGGAAACGCGTGAGTTCGATCACCAAGAAAAGCGTGCGGCTGTTGACCGGCGGCGGAGGCGCCAAGGCGCGGGCAGAAGCGCCGCCGGGCACGCCGGTGTTTGTCGGCGAAAAACGCGCGGATAAAGTCCGGCTGAGCGTTATCGACTATTCCGAGAGCGATTTCGAGGAACACGATGTAGGGAGTGTCGAGGAGCTGGTCCGGTATCGCGACCGCAAAACCGTCACATGGATTAATGTCAGCGGCGTTCATGACGTCGATCTTATTACTAAAATCGGGGAACATTTCGAGATCCACCCGCTTGTCCAGGAGGATATCGTCAACACCTCGCAGCGCCCGAAGCTCGAAGATTTCGATCCGCAGTTCTACCTCGTACTGCGGATGCTGCAGTACGAGGTCGAAGCCAAGCAAATCAGCAGTGAACAAGTAAGCCTTGTCCTGGGACCGGGGTATGTAATCACCTTTCAGGAGCGGGACGGCGACGTCTTCGAGCGGATTCGCGAGCGGATCCGCAATGCCAAGGGACGAGTTCGCAAGATGGGCGCCGACTATCTCTTTTACGCGCTGCTCGACGCCGTGATCGACGGCTACTTCGAGGTCCTCGAGCGCATGGGCGAACGAGTGGAGACCGTGGAGGCGGCGGTCATGGCCGATCCCGTTCCCGCCACGCTGGCGGAGATCCATGACTTGCGCACCGAAGTCGTTTTCCTGCGCAAATCGGTCTGGCCCCTGCGCGAAGCCATCGCCAAGCTCGAAAAAACCGAGTCGACCATGATTGCAAAGGGAACAAAGATCTACCTGCGCGATGTCTACGACCATACGATTCAACTGATCGATACCATCGAAACCTTCCGCGATGTCGCTTCCAGTTTGTTCGAGATGTACCTCTCGATGGTCAGCAATCGCATGAACGAAGTGATGAAGGTCTTGACGATTATCGCGACGATCTTCATCCCGATCACCTTCGTTGCCGGCATCTATGGAATGAACTTCGAGCACATGCCCGAATTGAACTATCCGTGGGCGTACCCCGCAGTTTGGGGAGTCATGATCGGTGTTGTCGCCGTCATGCTCGCCTATTTCCGAAAGAAGGACTGGATATAAAATCGGGAGTCTGACATGGAAAAGAAAGACACAAACAAACACAGCCTGACGAATATCGCCAAACTGAAAGAAGAGCTGCTGGTCTCGCCGGGCGAGCCGCTCGAACTCGATAAACACGATCCGGACAGCAAGCCGTGCGGCCTGGAAAAGAAGGAGGCGCGGCAGGCGCTGGATAGCATGCACGAGCGACTCAATGAATTGCAGGAGATGCTCTATGCGGAAGCTGGACGCGCCGTGCTGATTGTGCTGCAGGCCATGGATACCGGCGGCAAAGACGGAACGATTCGCAAGGTCTTCGGCCCGTTGAATCCGCAAGGCGTGCAGGTCGCCAGCTTCAAGCAGCCCACTCCGGAGGAGTTGGCCCACGACTTCCTGTGGCGCATTCACCGGGAGATCCCGCGTAAAGGGATGATTCGCATTTTCAATCGTTCCCACTATGAAGACGTGCTCATCGCACGGGTCCACAAGCTGGTCGACAAAAACGAGATCCAGCGCCGCTATGAACAGATCAATGCCTTCGAAAAGCACCTTGCGGACAACGGCGTTACCATTCTCAAGTTCTACCTCCACATCAGCAAGGACGAACAGAAGCAACGGCTCCAAGACAGGCTCGACCGCCCGGACAAGCACTGGAAGTTCAGCTCCGGAGACCTGGCCGAGCGCAAGCTTTGGGACGAATACATGGCTGCCTATGCAAAGGCATTGCAGCACTGCAGCACGCCGTGGGCGCCCTGGTACGTCATTCCCGCCAACCGAAAATGGAGCCGGGACTATGCGATTGGAAAGATACTCCTCGACACCCTCGAGGCGATGGGCTTGAACTACCCGCAACCGGAAGAGGGACTGGATAAAATCACCATCCAGCCGTGAGTTCACCCGCCGCGCAGCGAAACCGACGGCGTAGGTCGCACACGCCGTTGGCTTCGCAAAACACATGTTCAAAAACGACTTGCTCCGTCCGCTTGATGGGAAGCAAATCAAACGTATACTTGTGTGGAGTTATTTTTGCTGAGCCCATTGGGCGTGCGACGTTTCAGGATGCGCGCTGGCCGGTCGGAGTTTGTCAAGGATTTTCCCCGTGAGCATTGCCCGTGTTGTGACCAATTTATCGTTGGACCGCGAGTTTGACTATCGGATTCCGGAGGTGCTGCTCGGACGTATCCGGGTTGGATCGCGGGTTCGGGTACCGTTCGGGCGGGGCAGCTCGGAACGAGTGGGCTATGTGGTGGGATTGGCGGAGGAGTCCAGCTTCGACCGGCTCAAAGAGATCCTCGGCGTGGAGGAGGACAACACGCAGATTCCCGAAAACCTGGTTCGACTGGCACAGTGGATTGCGGATTACTACTGCTGCACGCGCGAACAGGCCGTGCGAGCGGTGCTGCCCGCCGTGGTGCGACGCGGAAAGATGGCGCAGAAAAAGCGGCGAATCGTGACGGTCAACCCCGATGCCGATCTGGCCGAAGCCGCGGAGCAACTCGAACGGCGAGCACCGAAACAAGCCGCGCTCCTGCACGCCATCGTGAGACTGCAGCGCTGCGAAATCCACCAGCTGCAACACGAGGCCGGCGCCGATGCCGCTGCGATCAAACGCCTGGCCGAAAAAGAGCTGGTCACCATTTCCGAAGAAGTGGAGGGGCGCGATCCGTTTGCCGGCGAAGAGGTTTTGCGGACTTCGCATTTGACGCTGACCGCCGCGCAGCGCCAGGCGCTCGAAATCATCAATGCCAGCCAGGACTGCGGAAGCAACGAGGTCGTGCTGCTGCACGGGGTGACCGGCAGCGGCAAGACCGAGGTGTATTTGCAGGCGATCGACCGGTGCCTGGAGTTGAACCGGGAAGCCATCGTTCTGGTGCCTGAGATTTCGCTGACTCCGCAGACTGTGGAGCGCTTTCGCGGGCGCTTCGGAGATACCGTGTGCGTACTGCACAGCGGACTCAGCGACGGCGAACGACACGACGAGTGGATTCGCATCCGCGAGGGGCGCGCGCGCATCGCGGTCGGCGCACGCTCGGCGCTGTTCGCGCCGTTTCAGCGCGTGGGGCTGATCGTCGTCGACGAAGAGCACGAAACCACCTACAAGCAGGAAGAGGCGCCCCGCTACAATGCCCGCGACGTGGCCGTAGTGCGTGGAAAAATGGAGAACGCCACGGTGGTTCTGGGCTCGGCCACCCCCGCCATGGAGTCGTTCCGAAATGTTCGCGAGAAAAAATATCGCCTCGCCCATCTGCCCGAACGCGTCGACAATCAACGCATGCCGCACATGGAACTGGTCGACATGAGCGCGGAAGCAGCCACCCAGGGCGGACCGCAAATCTTTTCGCGGCGCCTTCATTCGCTGATCCTCGACCGACTCGACAAAGGCGAGCAGACCATGCTCTTTCTCAACCGCCGCGGGTACGCCACTCAGATGATGTGCACCGCCTGCGGCTTCGTGGCCACCTGCGAGGACTGCAATCACGCCTTCACCTACCACCGACGCGACGCCCGACTTATCTGTCACCTGTGCGGAAATCTGCAGGCCGCTCCGGAAGCCTGCCCGCAATGCGGAGACCGCAACATCAAGTATCCCGGCCTAGGAACCGAAAAGATCGAGCGCGCCGCCCATGGCGCCTTCCCCCACGCCACCATCGCGCGCATGGATTCGGACACCATGACCCGCAAGGATTCCTATCGCAAGGTGCTCAACGAGTTCCGCTCCGGGCGCATTCACATCCTCATCGGCACGCAAATGATCGCCAAGGGGCTGCATTTCCCCAATGTAACCCTGGTGGGCGTGGTATTTGCGGACATGTCCCTGCACATGCCGGATTTCCGCGCCGGCGAGCGGACCTTTCAGCTGCTGACCCAGGTATCGGGGCGCGCGGGCCGAGGCGAGGTGCCCGGTCACGTCGTCGTTCAGAGCTACACGCCCTTCAACCCCGCTCTTCAGTACGCCTTGGGACACGATGTGGAGGGATTTCGCGACGAGGAACTGGAGATTCGCGAGATCATGGGGTTCCCCCCCGCCGCGCACATGGTGCTGGTGCATTTCTCCGGTGAAAACGAGTCCTCGGTTGCGGAGTTCGCAAAGGCCTTTGCCGAAGCCATCCGCGACAAGCTTCCGGAGGGCACGGTCGTCGTGGAACCCTCGCCCTCGCCCATCGCCAAGGTGCGACGTCGGTTTCGTTATCAGATGGCATTTCGCACCGCGCAAATCCTTCGCCTGTCTCGCCTTCTGCGCCAAGGCGCACTGACCCGCTCGCCCCGAGATCCGGTCCAAGTCGCCGTCGACATCGATCCCCTGTCGCTGATGTAAAAAAACGGTTTGCAGGAAAATGGCAGCAGCATCGGGAATATTGAATAGCAGGCCTGGATCCCGGCGCCAACGCGCCAACCATCAGAGGTCTTGATCCCTATTTGGATTCCGAACTCAAAATGCATGGAACCAGCGG
>JBMCIU010000027.1:0-11438 GCA_048616755.1 Verrucomicrobiota bacterium | reverse complement strand
CCTAACGGCGGCTGTTGACTGCGCACTGCGGGCGGGCGCCGCCATCATGTCCGTGTACCGCACGGATTTCAGCGTCGAGACGAAGGCGGACCAATCTCCGCTGACCAAGGCCGACATGGCGGCGCACAACATCATCAAGACGGCGTTGGAAGACGCTTTTTGCTTTCCCGTTCTTTCCGAAGAGGATTGCGATATTGCCTACGAGCAGCGTCGTGCATGGCGCACGTTTTGGCTGGTGGACCCCTTGGACGGGACCAAGGAGTTCATTCGGAAGAACGGTGAATTCACCGTAAACATTGCACTGGTGGAGGATTCGGTGCCGACTCTCGGCGTCGTTTTTGCCCCGGCTCGAAAAATTTTGTACTTTGCTTCTCCGGAAACGGGAGCGCGGCGCATCCGTGAGGTGGAGACGGATGGGGTCGTCGATGTTGCCCGTCTGCTTTTATGCGCCGAAGCGATCCCCGTTGAAACAGCCGCCGCAGGGTTGCGCGTGGTAGCCAGCCGCTCGCACAGCAATGAGGAGACGGAGAGTTTCATTGCCCGGTTGGAGGAGAAATACGGTTCTGCGGAACGCGTCAGTGTCGGCAGTTCGCTCAAGCTCTGTCTGGTAGCCGAAGGCGCCGCCGACGCCTACCCGCGCATAGCTCCGACGATGGAGTGGGACACCGCCGCAGCCGATGCGGTGGTCCGCGCCACCGGCGGCAGGGTGGTAAATCACGCCGACGGCACCCCGCTGAAATACAATAAACCCGATCTCACAAATCCGCATTTTGTCGTCTACAATCAACGCCTCAAGAACGCGTAGTCGCCACCGGTTTTACTCTGTTACCTCATAGGCAGTGCGACCGGGAAGGGTAAAGACCATTCCCGCTTCGGATTTTGAATCCGGCTTGATGGTTGTGCCGGTCAGCACATCCGTCAGTGCTGTCGGGGTAGCCGCCCATGCAGGGATGGTTACGCGGCGAGGTTCTTTCGAGGGATCGACGACTAGGTGTCCGTCGCAATAGGCAACTCCTGGCTGAATGCCCTGCGCCTGACGGATGCCGTGTTCGCGGACGAACTGGACGATCCACTTGTTCATCGCATCGCCGGCCATGTCGCGATAGCTGTCAAGCGTTCCGGGAGGCTGCAGGGCGCCGTCTTCAGCAGGGTCGACACGGGCGAATCCGCCGTAAAGGTTGTAGGTTGATCCGGAGCGGTAGACCAGGCGGTTTGGGCCCTGTCGGTTCAATTCCATGGCGAAGGCGTCGCTGCCGGTGTGGGTCGAGTACCCCATGGCGGGCAGATCCTGGCTGAAACACTCGTGCCACATGAAGAAATCGGGCGAACATTTGAGACCTTCGCGCATGACCTTTTCCATGAACTTGTAGCCGCCGGTCATCGATTCGGAAGGAAAGCGTTGGAAGGGGCGGTTTTCCGCGGGAGCAAAATCGGGCGGCTGCGGTCCGCCGCCGCAGTCCCAGAAGATGCCGTCGACGCCGAAGTCGAGAATGTAGCGGCGGATCCAGCCAAGATAATACTCCTGCACTTCGGGGTGGTTGAAGTTAAGTCCCTGGTAGAGGTCGCAGGCTCCGAGGCTGAAGCTGGTATAGGCTCGGCCGTCGATCCCCTGGATGCACCAGTCCGGCTTGATGTCCGGGCTGGGTTGACTCATGCCGTTCCACGGTAGCCAGACGTACAAGTGACCGCCGAAACCGCGGATGGTTTCGCCAAGCTTGCGCATGCCTTCTTCGCCGCCGAGATGCGGGCTCGGGGCGAGGCTCGAGGTGCCGCAGTCCCACATGCCCGGGCGCAAATCGTGCGTGGTTATGCCGAAGCCGGTCAGGCCGAGTTCGTCGTGCAGAAATTGTGCTTGTTCCGCCATGTCGGCGAATCCATTGGTGCGGTGTCGCCACCAGTTAAACCAGAACCAGGTGGTGCGGAAGAACCAGTCGGGCGGTTCTTGATAGCGGATAAAGTGCTGGTTCATCACCTTCAGCATTTCTTGCCGACCGCCTCGCCCCCAGTAGAGGCTGACCTCCGGGGTATGGACGATTTCGGCGGGATCGAGCAAGGCGTGGTACTCGAAGCGTGCGACCTGACGGTCCGTCTCGTAATCCCAGTGCATCCCGACGGTTGGACGCTGTGCGGTGATCCACAGCCAGCGTCCGTCTTCGTGATAATACGCCGCGCCCGGGATCATTTGGGCGCCGGGATGGGTGCGGCGGAACGTATTCCAGAGCTGGGGGACCACCTCGTTGACCGGTCCGTCTTCCAAACCGACGTGCGAACGGGGGCCGCAGCCGCCGATCGAAGCCTGCAGCATTTTGGTGTGCGGGCCGAACCAGTCGGAGCGCGCGCAGAGCAGGCCGACGGTGTCCAACCACAACGGCATCTGTACTGGTTGCTGCTGTCCGGCGCTGTGAGCGACGGAGCTGTGATAGCCGTCGACGCGAGCGCGATTGAGCCGGTAGCGAATATGCAGACTGTTCGGCGGATTCAGGTGTCCGCCCCACGGACGGCATTCGCTGCCGATTACTATGAGGCGCATGATGTCAAGGCCCTGCGCACATCCGATCGAGGGGTGTGTGACCGACCGCAAATTGCACTGCCAAGCCGGGCCGCTGCCGCTCGGATCATCCTGACTCACCAGCTCGATGGGCAATACCCGCTCGTTGATCTCCAGCTCGCACCCTTCCTCGAAGCGAATTACATCAAAATCAAGCTCGCGGTCATGGACCGAGAGCAATTGACCGGTTTCTTGATGGTAGCCGAGAATTAGATTGCCCTTTTCGAGAGTTTCCATGTCAGCGCCTTTCGTTGCTTTGACTTTTATCGGGGATAATTGATATGCAGAGTCTCTGCGCAACCGTAGCGCTTGTACTGAAAAATGCCACAGTCAAAACCATTGAATTCGAGGGGAAAATTCGCTCTCCGTAAATTACCTTCCTCAATACAAGAGCGTGCCTGGATCGCGCCGGTAAATTTTGAATTTCGCGTCAATTCAGTCATGCCGGACATTCCTGGGTGATTGTTTATGCCTCTTCACGCCCCATCCCCTCGAGCAAGTTTGCATTCCAGGCATATAGCAATATCGTGACCAAGTATGGTATCCGGAGAAACAAATAACCGTATCGGTCTCTATCCCTTAGAATCGGCGAAAAATTAACTTGCCGCGTAGAGGGTGTCCACTCGGGATTGCACCAATACCCATGAATGAGTCCCCTAACCGGGACGTTTCAATGTTCAGCCACCCGACAACAAAAGCCGCAAATTTAAACCAAGTCTACCAATGAGAATCATCCTAATCGATCTTGACACTGTCCGCCCGGACCGCATGAGCTGCTATGGCCATGCGGCGCCGACCACTCCCAACATTGATCGACTTTGCAAACGCGGCGTGCGCTTCGACCGTGCCTACGCTGCGGACAGTCCCTGCGTCCCCAGCCGCGCCAGCCTGTTGTCGGGGCGCTTCGGTGTCTGCCAGGGCTGCGTGGACTTTAGCTACGATTCTCAATTCTTCCGGCACACGCCATCGGAAGGACGCGGATTCGGCGAGCGAATAATGGCCGAGCTGCCGCTGCCGGAAGCATTGTTTAAACAGCATGTAAAATGCGCCACAATCAGCACCTTTGGGCGTCATCCCGCCGCTTTCTACTTTCGTGGCTGGGACGAGATCATACAGCCTCACGAGCCGGACGGTCCCGAGTATATGGACCTCTTCAGCGAGGAGCAGAAAAGAAACCACGACCCCATGTACAATCCCCAGTACGAGGGGATGCAAACCGTGAAAGGTGAGGAAGTCGTTCGATTGGCCTCGGAATGGCTGGGACGCAACGCATCCCAGGAATTCTTTCTGCATGTTCAGCTCTGGGATCCGCATGCGCCGTATGCCCCGCCGGCGGAAGACCTGGCACTATTTGAGAACACTCCGCGAAACCCCCATCCCACCGACGAAAACCTCCCGAACGTTTCCTGGAAAGGCGCGCGAACACCGGAGGGAATGCAGAAGCTGATGCAGCATTACGATGCCGGCATACACTACGCGGATCGACAAATCGGTACGCTTTTCAACCGCTGCGAGGAACTCGGCCTAATGGAGGACACCATTTTTGTCGTAACCTCGGACCACGGCGAGGAATTTGGCGAGCGCAAAATGTGCTGCGAGCACGGATCCGTGCGCGAGGGCACCGCCCGCATACCGCTGATAATCGCCGGCCCAAACATCTCACCGGCCGTATCCCGGGCACTGGTCACCAACGTCGACATCGCGCCTACGGTGCTGAGCCTGTTCGATTTGCCGTCCCCCCGTGAATGGCAGGGTTCAAGCCTTGCGCCGCTGCTTGAAAACCCAGAAGCCAAGGTCCGGGACGAACTGGTGGTGAGCCATGCCGTCTACTGCGCCCAGCGCGCGCTCATACGCGATCGCTACAAGCTGATCAAAACCTATAAAGGCGCCGCCCCGCCCGTCGAGCTGTTCGACCTACATGAAGACCCGTACGAACAGTGCAATCTGGCGGAGAGCGAGCCAACTCTGACCGGGGAGATGACTAAAGCACTCGAGCACTGGGTGAAAACAATGCTCCGCGGCCGTCCCGATCCCGTCCTCCAACGCCTCGAACAACCAAGCTGGTTCGAGCCATCATTGGAAAAACGAACAGGAACAGGTTTGCTTGATACCTGAATGCAAAAGATTTGCATGCCGAAGCAGACGGGATGTCTCCTCCAATTGGACAGGTCGATATTGACGGGCTAGGCCGGCCAAATAAACACACTTAGAGAGTCGGAAATTGGTGTTTTCCGAATTTCTTATGCAGAAAGGTATATGATTTATGCAATTTAGCGTTGACGATTTCGGTGCTGCCGGCGACGGCGCAAGTCTTGACAGCCGGGCATTTCAAAAGGCCATTTCGACGTGCAGGAATGCAGGAGGAGGTACGGTTGTTGTCCCTCCCGGACGGTACCTGGTGGGCCCGCTAGAACTCTGCGGCAACCTTCAGCTTCACTTTCAGCCGGGAGCTGTATTAATTATCTCCGATGAAATCGACGCGTTTCCGATTGTTGAAACGCGCTGGGCAGGCTTTGTGTGTCATGCGCTTCAGCCATGCATCTTCGGCGACGGACTGGAAAACGTTTCAATCACCGGACATGGGATCATCGACGGCCAGGGCGCCCGCTGGTGGGAGGAATACGGACGCATTAAAAACGGCGAACCTTCAGCACCAGCGTATAGCTTTGAAGAAAAACTGCGAGAGTTGAACGAAGATATCGATACCAGCGGCGCAGTCTGGGATGAGTGGAACCGCCAGTTCCTGCGGCCGCCGCTGCTTCAATTGAAGGATTGCAAGCGTGTGTCATTGGATGGCGTGACGCTGCGCAACTCCCCGTTCTGGAATACGCATATCCTCTTCTGCGAGGATGTCACCGTGCACAACGTGCGTTTCGAAAATCCGGCGAATGCGCCCAACGGGGATGGGCTTGATATCGATTCGTCCTGCCGGGTGCGGGTTTCGAACTGTTCCTTCAATGTCAACGATGATTGTCTCTGCCTCAAGTCGGGAATCGATGCCAACGGGCGGGCCGTTGGCAGGCCCACGGAAGACGTCGTCATCACGAACTGCACCATGTATCGCGGCCACGGAGGCGTGGTGATGGGCTCGGATACGGCCGGCGGTATCCGGAACGTTGCCATAAGCAACTGCATATTCAACGGCACCGACCGGGGAATACGGATCAAATCCCGTCGGGGTCGGGGTGGAGTCGTCGAAGATATCCGTGCGCAGAACATCATCATGACCAATGTCCTAAGCCCGATTGTGATGAATCTTTACTATACTTGCGGCGCCACGGGGAAAACGGCGGAATACGTCGGCAATCCTGAGCCTCAGGCTGTTGACGAAGGCACCCCGGCAATTCGCCGCATCCATCTTTCCAATATCACGGCCCGTAAAGCAAGCGTTTCCGCGGGTGCGCTGATTGGGCTTCCCGAAAGTCCGATAGCAGAGGTTTCACTCGCTGATATATCAATCGACACCGTGGCCGGCGAAACGCCGACAAAAGCGGCGATGTCTTTTCAGTGCCCGCCATCCAGCGGTGCTGGATTGTTGGCTGTTCATACCGCGGGACTTAACCTGCGCAACGTCAATATCGATGCAAAAGAAGGGCCGGATCTGCAGATCCGGGAAAGCAGTGACTCTCGAGTCGACGGCCAATGTCATTGATTGGAAGGACGGCCTCTACGGAACTCATCCGTGAGTTTGGCTTTCGGGTTCGTTGGTGACGAGGGCTCGGAAGCGGCGGAAGAGGTAGGCGGGATCATGGGGACCGGGTCCCGCTTCGGGGTGGTACTGCACGCAGAAGGCCGGTTCGGTTTTATGGCGCAGTCCTTCGACGGTGTTGTCGTTCAGGTTGATGTGGGTGATTTCGACAGTTTTTGTGTCGATGGTGTCGGGATCAAGGACAAAGTTGTGGTTTTGAGAGGTAATTTCGACCTCGCGGGTAGCCAGATCCATGACGGGGTGGTTGATGCCGTGATGGCCGAATTTTAGTCGTTGAGTTCGGCCGCCAAAGGCGGTGCCGAGCAGCTGGTGCCCAAGGCAGATGCCCATGATGGGAACCTTGCCGAGCAGGTCGCGGATGACAGCGGGCGCGTACGGAATGCCCGCGGGATCGCCGGGGCCGTTGGACAGGAAGACGCCATCGGGTTTGGCAGCCAGAATGGTTTGGGCGTCGGTGGAGGCGGGCATGACGGTGACGGCCATGCCCTGGGCGCGCAAGTTGCGGAGAATGTTCCACTTGATGCCGTAGTCGAGGGCGACAATGCGCAAGTCGGGATCGGGCAGGCAATCGGGGAGACCCCAAGTGGTGCTGATCGAGCCGTCCGGATCCCATTCGTAGGGGGTCTCGCAGGTGACTTTGGCGGCGTAGTCCTGGTTGTCGAGGCCGCTCCAGTCGCGCGCTTTTTCGACGGCCTGATCGGGGGTGATGTTAGGATCGGCGACGATCAATCCCTTGAGAGTTCCGCAGACTCGGAGGCGCTGGGTGAGGGCGCGCGTGTCGATGCCTGCGAGGCAGGGGATGCCGTTGGCGGCCAGGTAGTCGCGCAGGGATTGGGTGCTGCGCCAATTGCTGGGTTCGGTGAGTTCCTGGACGAGGAATCCGTTGGCAAAGGGGCGTCGAGATTCGGGATCGTCGGGGTTGATGCCGGTGTTGCCGATTTCGGTGTAGGTCATGGCCACGATCTGACCGTGGTAGGAGGGATCGGTGAGGATTTCCTGGTAGCCGGTCATGCCGGTGTTGAAGACGACTTCGCCGAGCTGGTTTGCGGGGGCGCCGACGGAGTATCCACGCAGGATCGTGCCGTCTTCGAGGGCCAAGAATGCGGTGCGCTGCCGTTTTTCTTTCCAGTTGTAGCTTGTGTGCTTCATGAATTGGAGGGTGCGTTTGTTGTTGGTTGCTGTCGGCTGCTATCAGTTGCTATCAGTTGCTATCAGTTGCTATCAGTTTTAGTCGGTGGTTATTGTTTGGAGTTTTGGCAGGCGGTATTTGGTGTGTCGGTGGTATTCCTGGAGGCTGCAGACAGTGATGTCGTTGTGGCGTCGGCGGGCGTTGATGCCTTGGATGGCGGAAGTCAGGCCGCTCAAGGTGGTGGTGATGGGGATGCCTTTGAGCACGGCGTGGCCGCGCATGCGGATTTCGTCGCGGCGGGGTGTGCCGCCGGAGGGTGTGTTGATGATCCAGCCGACCTCGCCGTCTTCGATCATATCCAGGACGTTGGGGCGGCCTTTGGAGATGCGGAAGATGGCTTGTGCGGGTATGCCGGCGTCGCGCAGAATGGTGGCGGTGCCGAGCGTGGCGAAAAGGGTGTATCCCAAGTCGGCGAGTTGTCGGGCCAGAGGGACGGTTTGTTCCTTGTCGCGGTCGCAGACACTGATGAAGACATTGCCGCCTTCGGGCAGGGGGTTGCCGGCGGCCAATTGGCTTTTGAGGTAGGCGATGCCGCGGTCGGCATCGATGCCCATGACCTCGCCGGTCGACCGCATCTCGGGAGTCAGAATGATGTCTACCCCGCGGAAGCGCACGAAGGGCAGAACCGCCTCTTTGGCGGAGTAGTGGCGCACGGCAACCTCTTCGGTGAAGCCCAACTCCCGAAGGGTGTGCCCCACCATGACCAGGGAGGCCAGTTTGGCCAAGGGCACCCCGATGGTTTTGCTGACATAGGGAACGGTGCGCGACGCCCGCGGGTTGACTTCAATAATGTAGACGGTGTCGTCTTTGACGGCGTACTGCACATTCATGAGGCCGCGCACGTCCAGGGCTTTGGCAAGGTTTTTGGTGTGTTCGCGGATGGTGCCGAGGACGGTTTCGGAGAGGGAGACGGGGGGGATCATGCAGGCGCTGTCGCCGGAGTGGACGCCGGCGCGCTCGACGTGCTCCATGATGGCGCCGATGACGGCGGTTTCGCCGTCGGCGATGCAGTCCACGTCCACCTCGGTGGCTTCCTCCAGGAAGTGGTCGATGAGGACGGGACGGTCATCGGAGACTTCGACGGCTTCGGTCATGTAGTGTCGCAGGCGTTCCTCGTTGTAGACAATGACCATGGCGCGGCCGCCGAGCACGAAGGAGGGGCGCACGAGGATGGGGTAGCCGATGCGGTTGGCGGTTGCCACGGCTTCCTCGACGTTTGTAACTGTGGCGCTGGGGGGCTGTTCGATGCCCAGACGGGTGACGAGGCGGTGAAAAAATTCCCGGTCTTCGGCGGCTTCGATGTTGGCCGGGGAGGTGCCGATGATGGTGGCGCCGTTGTCTTCAAGGCCCTGGGCCAGTTTGAGGGGGGTTTGGCCGCCGAACTGGACGATGACTCCGGAGCATTGCTCGCGCTGATAGATACTGAGCACGTCCTCGAGGGTAAGGGGCTCGAAGTAGAGACGGTCACTGGTGTCGTAGTCGGTGCTGACGGTTTCGGGGTTGCTGTTGACCATAATGGTTTCAAATCCGGCCTGTTGCAGCGCAAAGGAGGCGTGAACGCAGCAGTAATCGAATTCGATGCCCTGTCCGATGCGGTTGGGCCCGCCGCCGAGGATCATGATTTTTTGGCGCTCGGAGGGACGGCACTCGTCCAATTCTCCGTAGGTGGAGTAGTAGTAGGGGGTATAGGCTTCGAATTCGGCGGCGCAGGTGTCGACCAGCGCGTAGACCGGTGCCAGATTTATCGCTTCGCGCGCCGAACGGACCTCGTCCTCTGTAGTTCCCAGGAGGTGAGCGATCTGGTGGTCGCAGAAGCCGAATTCCTTGGCCTGGCGGAAAAGAGCCGGATCGGCGCGCAGCCCTTCGAGATCGGTCGCGCCGCGAATTTCGTCTTCGAAGCAAACCAATTCCTGCATTTCGCGCAGGAACCAGGGATCAATGAGCGACATGCGGGTGATTTTTTCGAGCGACCAGCCTCGTCGGAACGCCTCGTGGAGGTGGTACATGCGGGTGGCGTTGGGGCGCGCGATCTCCGCCTGGAGTTGGTCGTCGGTGAGGGCTTGGACGGCGGTTTCGCGTCCGTCCGCGCCGAATCCCATGCGCCCGTCTTCGAGCGAGCGCAGCGCCTTTTGGAACGATTGCTTGAAGGTTCGGCCGATGCTCATGGCTTCGCCGACGGATTTCATTTGGGTTGTCAGGGTGCTGTCGCTGCCGGCGAACTTTTCGAAGGCAAAGCGCGGGATTTTGGTGACGACATAGTCGATAGTTGGTTCGAAGCAGGCGGGGGTTTCGCGGGTGATGTCGTTTTGAATTTCGTCGAGGGTATATCCCACCGCGAGTTTGGCTGCGAACTTCGCAATGGGGAAGCCGGTGGCTTTGGACGCCAAGGCGCTTGAGCGGGAGACGCGCGGGTTCATTTCAATAATGACCAGGCGTCCGGACTCCGGATCGACGGCGAACTGTACGTTTGAGCCGCCGGTGTCCACGCCGATGGCGCGCATAACTTGGATGGAGGCGTCGCGCAGGCGCTGGTATTCGCGGTCGGTGAGAGTTTGTGCGGGCGCCACGGTAATGCTGTCGCCGGTGTGCACGCCCATGGGATCGACGTTCTCGATGGAGCAGACAATGACGACGTTGTCCTTGCGGTCGCGCATGACTTCGAGTTCAAATTCCTTCCAGCCGAGGATGCATTCCTCGACCAGCACCTCGTCGATGGGGCTGTAGTTCAGCCCGGAACCGACGATGTAGCGGAAGTCGTCTTCGTTGTAGGCAATGCCGCCGCCGGTCCCGCCGAGCGTGAATCCGGGGCGGATCACGATGGGATAGTCCCCGATTTCCTCCTTGATGGCGAAGGCTTCTTCCATGGAGTGGGCGGAGCCGCTGCGCGGCAGTTCCAAGCCGATCTTTGCCATGGCGTTTTTGAACAGGTCGCGGTCTTCGGCAGTGCGGATCGAGTCGGGGCGGGCGCCGATCATCTCGACTTGGTAGCGCTGCAGGATGCCGGCGTCGTTGAGTTCCAGAGCCAGGTTCAGCGCGGTCTGCCCGCCGAGGGTGGGCAGGACCGCGTCGGGCCGTTCGCGGCGGATGATCTCCTCCAGAATTGGGGTGGACAGCGGCTCGACGTAGGTGCGGTCGGCGAATTCGGGATCTGTCATGATCGTCGCCGGATTGCTGTTAACCAGGACGATCTCGTAGCCCTCTTCGCGCAGGGCTTTGCATGCCTGGGTGCCCGAGTAGTCGAATTCGCAGGCCTGGCCGATAATAATGGGGCCGGACCCGATCAGAAGAATTTTTTGGATGTCGTCGCGTTTTGGCATGGCTACTCAATACTCGTGTAGGGAAGCAGTTTTAGGCGGAATTCCTTGAGGGCAGCCGCAATGCGGATTGCATCCGCGGCATGCTCCCGAGAGAGCGCGCACCCCCTCTCGGATGGATAGCGAATTTCAATTGCAAATTCGGAGAGCCAAGCAGCGTCTCGTCGTTGATCCTCGTCCATCTCGGCGACGCAGGCAATCATGCCTATAAGCCTGGGGAGGTTGTGTGTATGGGGCACGTTCATGTTTTCCGACACCATCACAGCCTTTATGTATTTTTCCGCCGTTTGCTGGCAATGATAGCATATCGCATCCAGCGCCTGGCTTTTCAGGCGATAGAGGTCTTTGGCGGCCGTCATGTCACTTTCGGCCTTCGATACCCATTGATCGACGCTATGCTGCACATTCATTGCTAAATAGGATTTTTCCGTGGCGCATTGCTTCGCTGAATACGGTCCAGTATGTGTTTACTTCTTGCTCGAAGTCCGCGGGCGTTCGCACCAGTATGTCCTTGGCTACGGGAATATGCCATACCTCCATTTGCATTTCCGCTGCGAGTTCTCGAATGTCCTTGTCCGTGTCCTTTACAACGATTAGGTCGACGTCAGAGTCTTCGTCCGGTGTTCCATTTGCATAGGAGCCGAACAGAATGATTTTCTCGGGCTCGAACTTCTCAAT
>JBMCIU010000026.1:0-11898 GCA_048616755.1 Verrucomicrobiota bacterium | reverse complement strand
AACCGGCCTCGCCATGCGACAACCGGCGGGGCTCGAGAGGACTCTCGCCCTCCAGGCGCGTTGAGACATTGGCGCTCCGCGTGTCTGTCCGCGAAAGGCGACGCGTTTTTCGGTGAGGGCAACCGGCGGCGGCGTCTTGTTTACCTCTGCGGACAACAGCCGCCGCTGGGACAGGATGACGCCAGATCGCAGGTGCCATCCGCGCAGGCGGACGGCGCTCGGGCGACGGTGGCGTTGAAGGTGGATAGCTGCTTTTTCATTCCTTCAGCCGCGCCGCATTCCGGGCAGACCGTCGGGATATCGTCCGGGCTGCGGACGAGCGTTTCCACGCTCGCTCCGCAGTGTTCACATTTGTATTCGAAAATCGGCATTTTATCCCTCGTCGAATTCGGCGAGCCAATTGGTCAAAGCCTTTTTGTCGCGATATCCGGTCGAGCTGTCGACGGCTTCGCCGTCTTTGAACAGGACCAGATGGGGAATACCCCGGACACCGTGTTCCATGGCCAGGTCGCGGTGCTTGTCGACATTGACTTTGGCGACGGTCAGCGAATCGCTGCGCGACCGGGCCAAGTCTTTGAGTATTGGCGCCATGGCCTTGCACGGTCCGCACCAGTCGGCATAGAAGTCAACCAGCACTTTCCCTTCGGCAGTCACCTTTTGGAAGTGCTCCTTGCCGGTTACCTGGACCGGGGCTGATTCGTCGGATTCGTCCTTGGCTTCATCCGCGTTTGCGTCCGCCTCGGCCATTAGAACGTCCGTCTGTTCCTTCTCCGCCGCCGCCGCATCGGCATCATTGTTCGCCGACTCGCCGCATGCTGACAAGTTTAGTGCCAGAGCGAGCCCGACGGCAAGGCCAAGCATTCCCTTGGCGCGTGCTCGGGGGGGCGATTCTCGCACGGCAACGGGACGAGTGCGTTTTGCCGTTGCCGTTGCTCTCAGGGCAAACACAGCCGTTATGGCCATGCCTCCCACGATATATGTTACTATGGAATTTAACATGATAAAACTCTCCTGGCTTACTATTGTGCTTCTTCGAGAGCGCTTTTCAGCGTTGCCGCCTGTTGCACGCCCACGAACTTTTTATTTTCTTCGCCGTCTTTGATGATCAGCAGAGTTGGGATCGCCTGCACGCCGAACTTTGCCGCGATTGATGGGGCATCGTCCACGTTTACTTTTGCGAACTTCGCATCACCCACACCTTCGCCTGCCAATTCATCCAGGATTTGCCCCTGCATGCGGCATGGTCCGCACCACGGAGCCCAAAAATCCACAAGGGTTACACCCTCTTTGACAGCGTCATCAAACGTTTCGTCATTCAGTTCTTTAAGATTTTCAGCCATGATTGCACCTCAATTGTAGGGTTGATCTTTTCTAATGTAAGAATTCCTTCATCGTCACTGATCAAGAAACTCAACGAGTCACTTTTATAAAGCAGATCCGATGCCACTCGCTGCTCAGCCTCGGAACTGATGTCCGGCGGCCCATTTGCCCGCACAGTAACGGTAACGGTAACGGCGGCGGCCGTTATCGTTTCGTTACAAAAATGTCTTGCCCTTTCGTTTGTATTGGTTTGGCGCAGCGGTCAGTGCCCATTATAGTTGGAGGTTGCGACGAAATGCATTCAGGCAATGTTTACTCAGGCAGTTTGAGGTTGTACGCATGAGCACGACGTTAGGTCAGGAATTCAGCAAGGGTCTATGGCGGGAGAATCCGGTTTTGGTGTTGCTTTTGGGAATGTGTCCCACGTTGGCGGTGACCAGCAGCGTCACCAATGGACTGGGTATGGGTTTGGCCACCTGTTTTGTGCTTCTGGGCAGCAATATTGTGGTTTCACTGATTCGCAGTCTTGTTCCTAAAAAGGTGCGCATTCCGTGTTACATCGTAGTCATCGCCACGTTTGTCACGCTGGTGGAAATGCTGATGCGGGCGTACGCGCCGCCGTCGCTCAACGACGCGTTGGGGATTTTTATTCCCTTGATAGTGGTCAACTGCATTGTTTTGGGTCGTGCGGAGGCGTTTGCCTCGCGCAACGGTGTTCTGCGTTCGGTCGTTGACGCGCTCGGCATGGGTGCGGGGTTTACTCTGGCGCTGATGGCCCTTGGCGGCGTGCGCGAATTTATTGGCGGCGGGACGCTGTTCGAGATGCAGGTGGTTCGCGGCTGGCCGGATTTTTTACTGATGAAGTTTGCGCCGGGCGCCTTCATTGTTTTGGGCTTGTTTCTGGCGGGCATGAATTGGCTCACTCGTCGTCGGTCTCGCAAGCGCGGAAAGAGCTATACCGCCCCGCCTGAAATGAACTGCGCGCACTGTCGGCTCTGCCGATTGGGCGAGGAGTGAGCATGACCAATCCCTCTTTTTCCGACGACGATCCGTACTTGGCCCCGTTTCGCGAGTCGATTAAAGCACGCACTGAGCGAGCCGACTGTTTGGCGGAGCGACTTACCGAAGCCAAGCAATCACTTGCGGACTTCGCAAGCGCACACGAATACTTTGGCCTGCACCGCACCAATTCGGGCTGGGTGTTTCGGGAATGGGCGCCCAACGCGACCGCCATCGAACTGTTTGGCGAGTTCTCGGATTGGCAAATTGCACCCGAGTACGCCCTGCGACGCCTGGGCAAGCACGGAGTCTGGGAGCTGGAGCTGCCGGCCGACGCCATGCGGCACGGTCAGCAATACCGGTTGCGGATGCATTGGGAGGGCGGAGAGGACGACCGTCTACCCGTCTACACCCGGCGCGCGGTGCAGAACCCCGAGACGCTGAGCTTCAACGCCCAAGTGTGGGCGCCGGAGCAGCCCTATCGCTGGCGTCACGATTCGCCCATGTCCGCGATCTCCGCCCCGTTTGTCTACGAGGCGCATGTGGGGATGGCCACCGAGGACGAGCGCGTCGGGACCTATGCGGAGTTTGCGGATCGAATCCTGCCGCGCATCGTTGAGGCCGGCTACAACGTGGTGCAGTTGATGGCGATCATGGAGCACCCCTACTACGGCTCGTTCGGCTATCATGTGTCCAATTTCTTTGCGGCCTCGTCGCGCTTCGGCACTCCCGAGGAACTGAAGGCATTGGTCGACCGAGCCCACGAGTTGGGTCTGGGCGTGATCATGGACCTGGTTCACTCGCACGCGGCCAGCAACGCAGTGGAAGGACTGGGGCGCTTCGACGGCACCGACTACCAATACTTTCACGAGGGCGACCGCGGCACGCACCCCGCCTGGGGATCCCGCTGCTTCGACTACTCCAAGCCGGAGGTGCTTCACTTCCTGCTCTCCAATTGCCGCTATTGGCTCGATGAATTCCATGTTGACGGCTTTCGTCTCGACGGCATCACCAGCATGCTCTACTACGACCATGGGCTGGGAACAGCGTTTACCTCCTATGATCAGTATTTTTCAGGCGGTGTCGACGAGGATGCATTGGCTTATCTTTACTTGGCGAACCGTGTCGTTCACCAAGTCCGTCCGGACGCAATAACCATCGCCGAAGACATGAGCGGCATGCCCGGCCTGGCCGCCTCCGAGCAGCGCGACGGCTGCGGTTTTAACTACCGTCTCGCCATGGGCATCCCCGACTGCTGGACGCGACTGCTCAGCGAGACGCGCGACGAGGACTGGAACATGCGGCAGCTTTGGCACGAATTGACGAATCGGCGTCCCGATGAAAAGACAATCAGCTACGCCGAGTGCCACGACCAGGCGATCGTCGGCGGCAAGACGCTGATCTTTCAGATGCTTGACGCCGAGATGTACACCTCCATGCGGCGTCAGGACAGCAATCCCGTCGTCGACCGGGGCATCGCCCTGCACAAGATGATCCGCCTCGCCACGGCCTTCAACGCGGGCGGCGGCTACCTAAACTTCATGGGCAACGAGTTCGGGCATCCGGAATGGATCGACTTTCCGCGCGAGGGCAACGATTGGTCCTACAAATACGCGCGCAGGCAATGGAGTCTGAGCGAACGCGATGACCTCAAGTACGGCCAGTTAGGCGCTTTTGACCGGGCCATGGTTCACCTGTTGCTGCACACCCCCGGCGTGCTGGCCGAGGAGGATCCGCAGTCGGTCTACTTGGATTCGAGCGCCAATATCCTTGCCGCTCGCCGGGGTTCCCTGCTTCTGTTGCTCAACTTTCACCCCAATCAATCCGTCGAGCACTATCCCGTGCCGCTGCGAACAGCGCAAACCTACGAAATTGCTCTGAACACTGACGCCGAAGCGTATGGCGGCTTTGCCTTGCTCGATCCCAATCAGCAGTACCAGGCGCTGAAAAGCGAACACGGCCCCGAAGATTATGAATTGCGCGTTTACCTTCCCGCGCGCGTCGGTTTGATTTTGCGTCCGTTGTCAGCAACGCGGAAATAGATGGCTGGAAAACCTGAAAGTTGGTGTTACAGTACGTTCTTTCGCGCACCGCTTACCCCGTGGTGTAATGGTAGCACTACAGGTTTTGGTCCTGTCAGTTCTGGTTCGAGTCCAGGCGGGGTAGCCATCTTTCATCGGACGGAGCCCCTCGGGCAGCAGGCGACATTCTTCCATGACGACACCGTCTTCACCTCCCATATCCGCCGAAGCTCCCCGCGGCTTCCCGTCCGCCGCCATTACCATTGTTCCCTGGCAACGAACGGCCCTGCTTGGTCTGCTGGTTTGCCTGTTGGCGGGAGCGGTAGTGGCGCATCGCCCCGTGCTGGTGGGGGTCAACGCCGCAGTCACGGTCTTCTACCTGGTCACCACCGTCTATCGGATTCTGTTGGTGGACTTGTCTCTGCGCAGGCGTTGTGAACTGCAAATCGGCGCGGACGAAGTCGCCGCCGAACGCCCGCCTGAGCAGTGGCCGCGCTATCTCATTCTCTTGCCGCTCTACAAGGAGGGAGAGATTCTGCCCTCGCTTGTCACGGCGCTGAACAAGCTGAACTATCCCCCGGAACGCCTGGAAATCCGGCTGTTGATCGAGGCGGATGACCACCAGACAATGGCTGCGGCGGAGCGGCTCGAACTGAAGGACCCCTTCCGCATCTTCCCGATCCCGGTCTCCGAACCGCGCACCAAACCCAAGGCGTGCAATGTCGGGTTGGAGGGCAGCGACGCCGATCTTACCGTTATCTACGACGCGGAGGACCGCCCCGATCCCGACCAGTTGCGCAAGGCGGCGCTGGGATTCGAACAAGTTCCCGACGACGTTGTATGCCTGCAGGCCAAACTCAACTTCTACAATCCCACTCGCAACCTGCTCACTCGCTGGTTCACCGCGGAGTACGCACTCTGGTTCGATCTCTGCCTGCCCGCCCTGGACACCCTCCAGGCGCCCATCCCGCTGGGGGGGACCTCCAATCACTTCCGCGTCCAACCTCTGCGGGACATCGGCGGTTGGGATGAGTACAATGTCACCGAAGACTGCGATTTGGGATTGCGATTGTTCATGGATGGTTGGCGGACGCGTATTCTCGACTCAACCACCTGGGAGCAGGCGTGCCCGAACTTCGGCTTCTGGATTCGCCAGCGTTCGCGCTGGGTCAAGGGGTACTGTCAGAGCTACTTGGTGCATACCCGCAACCTCGTCCGGACCAGCCGCCGCCTGGGACTGATCAACAGCCTCCACTTTCACCTGCTAATCGGGGGTACCCCCTTTTCCCAGTTGGTCAACCCGTTCTACTGGGCGCTGGCGGTCGTTTGGTTCACACTTCGCCCCGAAGGCATTTCCGTGTACTTCCCCGGTCCAATCTTTGCCATGGCGGCGCTGTGTCTGTTTGTCGGCAACTTCGCGCTTGCCTACGCCGCCGGCATTGCCTGCGTGCGGCGCGGATTTGGCACGCTCACCTTCTTCGGGCTGACCATGCCGCTATACTGGGCGATGATGAGTTACGCCGCGTGGAAGGGGACTCTCCAGCTTATCCGCCGCCCTCACTACTGGGAGAAAACTCACCATTTTGGCGAAACGCCAAGCTCCACCGCGTAGAGCCGGCAGGCGCGGGATTTTTTTATGGATCAAGAATTCTGACTCTACTCTCGCACGGCGTTTTCCGAATTGCGTTTTCTTTGCCGTAGTGCGCGCACGATTTTGGCGTGTTCGAAGGTGAATTGTTCGTTGCCCATTTCGACAATGGGGGCCAGCTTTTGATCGCCGAGTTCATCCATGATGGCTCCGATCTGATCGACGAGTTCGGGGGACACAAGCCGCGTGTGATCCATCTCGCAGCCGGCAATAATGGCTTTTTCGAGATGGCTGGCGATGGTGCTTTCGGCCAGCTTGCGTTCGGCGGCGATGTCGACCATGTCCAAGCCCCGCTTGAACAGTTCAAGGGAGTGCAGATGGGTTTGGCTCAGCTCGGCGCTGACGGTTTGGGCGGGGACCGTTTCGGAAACGACGGCGCTGTTCGGGTTGCTGTTCAGGAAGTTGCCGACCAACGCGATAATGTCCTCGCCGTGTTGTTCCAATTTTTGCTTGCCGACTCCGTGCAGTGTTCCCAGTTGGCGGATGTCGGAGGGTTTGCGCGCCGAAATTTCGCGCAGGGTTCGGTTGGAAAACACGACGTAGGCGGGTACGTCCAGCTGCGCGGCTTTGTCGCTTCGCCATTGCCGCAATTGCTCGAACAGCTCGGGATCGTAGGTCCGGGTTTCCGCGGCGGCCGAATCGGCGCGACGGGAGGTGGTTTGAGCGGGTTGGAGTATGCGGAACGGTTTTTGGCCTCGCAGTACTTGCCAGCCTTTGTCGGTCATCTGCAAGGTCGGAAATTGGGAGTCTTCGTTGCGAACCACGCATTCGCGCGCCTCGAGGTTGTCGAGAACCTGCGCCCAGTGTTTTTTCGGTTTGTCCGATCCCACGGCGTAGGTTTTGATTTGATCGTCGCCGGCGTTGCGAATAGCCTCGGTGTTGGCGCCGCGCACAATGTCGATAATCCGCCCGCCGCCGTAGCGTTGGTTCGTGCGCACCATGGCCGACATCAGTTTTTGCGCGTCCTCGGTGGCGTCCACGGCGGTGACGTCGCCGACGCACACGTCGCAGGACTGGCAGTTTTTCTCTCGGTACTTTTCGCCGAAGTAGCGCAGCAATGCGATGCGGCGACAGGCGTGGGCGCTCGCGTAGGTCTGCATGGCGCGCAGGAGTTGGCGGAGACGTTTCTGCTCCTTCGGATCCTGCACTTGGTTGATGAAGTAGGTGATTCTGCCCGCGTCCTGGGGCGCGTAGAACAGCTGACAGCGGGCGGGGTCGCCGTCGCGGCCGGCACGACCGGTCTCCTGGTAGTAGCTTTCGATGTTTTTGGGCAGGTCGCCGTGAATGATCCATCGCACGTTGGGTTTGTCGATACCCATGCCGAAGGCAACCGTGGCGACGACAACCTGCACGTCGTCGCGGCGATATGCTTCCTGGTTGCGTTCCCGGTCTTTGCCCTCCATGCCCGCGTGATAGGGCAGGGCGGGGATGTCGTTTTGAACGAGGAAGGCGCAAGTTTCCTCCACGGCTTTACGGGTGGTGCGATAGATGATGCCCGGCTCGTCGGCATGCTCGCGGACGAAGTTGAGGATTTGGACGTCGACGTTTCTTTGCTTGGGGGTAACGGCGTAGTGCAGGTTGGGGCGGTCAAACGAGGCGCGCACGCGATGCGGAGTTCGCAAGCCCAGGCGTGCAACGATGTCATCCTGGACTTGGACGGTGGCCGTAGCCGTGAATGCCGCCACGGGAACGCCGGGGAAATCGCGAATCAGGTTGGACAGGTTCAGGTAGTCGGGGCGGAAATCGTGTCCCCATTCGGAGATGCAGTGCGCCTCGTCGATGGCGAACAGGGTGATCTGTGCTTGTGCGAGCGCTTCAGGGAAGCCGGCCGCGGCGAATCGTTCGGGCGCCACGTACAGCAGGTCTAAGTTGCCCGTCTGGAGAGTGTCGATCACCTCTCGCTGACGGTTCACGGGCAGGGAACTGTTCAGGAACGCCGCTCGCAGCCCGGTTGCCGCGGCCGCATCCACTTGGTCCTTCATCAGCGAGATGAGCGGGCTGATAACCAGGCAGGTCCCTTCGCGCAGATGCGCGGGCAATTGGTAGCACAGCGACTTGCCCCCGCCAGTGGGCATGACGACGAAGGCGTCGCGGCCCTCGACCAGAGCTTTGACTATTTCCTCCTGGTGCGGTCGAAACTCATCATACCCGAACAGTTGCTTAAGTGCTTGTTTCGGTTCCATGCGACTCCCCTTTTTCTTCGTTTGTAATGCATTTTTCTGGCGCAAGTAAAAAGTAGCCTATACTATAGCGACATGCACCGGTCTTGCAATCGCGGAATTCAGATGACGATGGCTGTTGGCGGGGATTTGTTCAGCGGGTAAGGTACTGCCTGAACCCGAAACAATAAACGTCGCCCCCGAACCGCTGGTTCGAAACGACTGAAACCTGAACACCGAAACCAGTCTCAAGGAGATCTATATGCCCTCGACATCCAAACCGAATATTCTTCTACTTACCAGCGACCAACAGCATTGGGCGACGCTTGGCGTGCTTAATCCCGAAATTGAAACCCCGAATCTGGATCGGCTGGCGGCGCAGGGAGCGTTGTTTACTCGCGCGTACTGTCCGAATCCCACGTGCACGCCCACGCGCGCATCGATGATTACCGGACAGTATCCGAGCCAACACGGCGCCTATAGTTTGGGCACAAAACTGTTGGAGGACCGGCACACCGTCGGCGAGGATTTTCAGGAGGGCGGATACCGCACCGCCTTGGTGGGCAAGGCGCATTTTCAACCGTTGAAGGGGACTGCGGAATTTCCCAGTCTCGAGGCTTACCCCACCTTGCAGGACTTGGACTTTTGGCGCGGCTTCCACGGTCCGTTCTATGGTTTCGAGCACGTGGAGTTGGCGCGCAATCACGTGGACGAGGGGCATGTCGGCCAGCACTACGCAATTTGGATGGAGGAAAAGGGACTCAAGGACTGGCGCAAGCATTTTTGTGCGCCGGGCGGCACCAACGAGGCGCAACAGCACGATTGGACAATCCCCGAGGAATATCATTACAATACGTGGATCGCGGAGCGGTCCTGCAAGCTCATGGAACAGTACGCACGCGACGGAGACAATTTCCTGTTGTGGTCCAGTTTCTTTGATCCGCATCCGCCGTATCTCGTCCCCGAACCGTGGGCGTCCATGTATGATCCCGCCAAGCTGACGGTTCCCCAAGCGGTCGAGGGCGAACACGAGGACAGTCCCGCGTTGACTAAGATTACCCAGGAGGTCGACCCCGATGTTTCGCCCTGGAGGCAGTCGGGGTTAGCGTTGCACGGGTGCCACAGCCATTTGCATGACCGCGACGAGTTGGCCAAGGATATTGCCGTGTACTACGGGATGGTTAGCTGCATGGATAAATACATCGGCGTGATCCTGGACAAGCTGGATGAATTGGGCCTGACCGACGATACCCTGGTCGTCTTCACTACCGACCATGGTCATTTCTTCGGTCAGCATGGGCTCGTCGCCAAGGGGCCGTTTCATTACGAGGACATGATCAAGTTGCCGTTCATTGCCCGCTGGCCGGGACAAATTCCGGCCGCAACGACCAACGACAGCCTGATCAGCCTCGTCGACCTGCCCCCCACGTTCCTGTCAGCGTGCGGCCTCAATGTGCCCTATGCCATGACCGGGATCGATCAGACCGAGGTGCTGCGCGGAAATGCCAGGCCCGAGCGGGATCATGTGATCGTGGAGAATCGGCACGATGTGGATTCGGTAAACGTCATGACGTTTGTCGAGGAACGGTACAAGATCACGGTCTACTGTAAGGAGTCGTGCGGCGAATTGTACGACCTGCGGGAGGATCCCGGGGAACTCCGCAATCTCTGGAATGTCCCTGAGTTTGCCGATCTCAAACAGCGGCTTCTGCTGCGTTTTGTGCAGGCGGAAATGGCCAAGGCGCCGGTGCCCATGCCGCGCGTTTGTCACGCGTGACCGCAACTGGTTGGAGCTGCGGGCTCTGCACGAATCATCCGCGCATGCGTTGCGGATTAGGATAGCGGTTTTGATTTGTCGGCCGGCTGCGGAGTTCGCAAATTTCCGGGGTTTGTGAAGACGGCGGGACGGACGTAGATGGGGGTCAATCCGGCATCGGCGGCAGTCGGTTCGGAAGGCCCTGCTCCGCCCGCCGGCAGCAGCTCGGCCGCATCCACGTGCTCGGTCGTGAAAATACGCGTGCGGTTGCGCAGAGTCTCCAAGATGTCGCTGAGTTCTCGTTCGTGCGGGGTGATAACAGCCTGCCACTGCGACGCGCGTTCGCAGACTTCCTCCTGAGACATCAGCTTTGGGGGGCCGGTGCTGCGCAGCACCTTGCGCTGCACTTGGTACAGCGAGACAATGAGTTGTTTGCGTCTGCCGTCGTGAAGTACCGCCAGGCGCGCGCCCTCGGCAAACTCCGAACGCACCTGACGCGCCAGTGCGCGACTGCTGGGTACTCCCCGGCAGTGCGCGTTCGTGCCTCGGGCGATGCCGCGCACCAAAGAAATACCGGCGCGGATGCCCGAGTAGCTTCCCGGCCCGATGCCCACCGTCCATGCGTCGATGTCCGCAAGCGCGAGACCCTCCGCCGCCAGCGAGGACAGCAGCCAGGGAACCAATAGCCGGTCGCTGTCGCGTCCGCTGCACGTCAGCGTTTCGCGAACGAGTATCTCCGTCCCGCGCTTGACGGCAAGCGAGGCGTTGCAGGATGTGTCGAGGGCGGCACTGCAGCTCATGGTCTCTCCAACGGTAGGGGGCGGCGCGATCGACGCGTTCATTTCCGGTTGCCGGGATTGGCATAAGCCGGATACCATATCGTGGCTTCGGAAAATTTCTTTCCGCAAACCAAGGCGTGCAAATTGCGCAGGGGTTGTTGCAAAACAAATTAATATTTATACAGTATAGTGTGCGCTCAGTGTAATTTTATTTCGGTTTGCAAACGCCAGATAGCATACTAATGGTGTATTTTGCATAAATACTTTGATATGCAGCAGGGTTAATAAACCTGCCACAAAAAGGAAAATGAATCATGAAAAAGGTATTGATTGGATTGCTGGCGGTAGGTTCACTGTCGTTTCTGGGCACGGCGCAGACTGCGGCGCAGCGTGTTGCGGTGATGGTTCATCGTCCGAGCAACCGTTTGGCCTGGAGTTCGGTCGGCGAGAAAGAGGCATTCATGCTGGGGATGGACAAAATTTTAGGCAGTGCTCTTGAGCAGGCGCCTGGTTTGGGCAAGGTTGGGGCATATAATGTCAACGGCATTGTTCAGGCAATGCGCGGGGGGCTGTATTTTCCCAAGGGGGACACGATCCACGAACGATGGCGTCCGTTTTTGGAAGCGGACATTTACGTGGAATGCGATTTGTCGAAGGACAGTCTACAGTGGCGCGCAGGAACGGTGGAGGGCGATGAGCATGCGTCCGCGCGAATTGAGACGCCCTATCAGCACCCGATGGCATGTGCGGCAGCGTTGGTGCAGGTAGTTTTCGAGGCGGCTGACCGCGAACCCCCGTTGGGTGTCGATGGAGTTCCCGGGCTCGAGGCGAAAGAGCCGTCGCCGTCGTCGCTGTTCATTGAATGGGCCAAGTGGATTGGATACCGTCCGCACTGGTTGCACCATGCGCCGTGGCAGGGGCCGCAAGCTTCGGCTAAACGGATCCTCAAGGAAGATCCGGAGTTCAATCGCGGTGCCGCTTGGGCACTGCCGATGCTCATGCGCGTCCCCAAGGATCGCAACAAAAGCCCTGCCAGCATCTTTTATCTGTCTCAGGCCTATCATCTGGTGGATTCGCCGCGTTACAAGGCGTCGTTCGATTACTTGCGCAAGTATTTTAAGGACTCGGACGTGCTCCGGCAGACTCTGCAGTTTTTCGGAGTGGCGGAGATCGATTTGGGCGGCGCGCTTGATCCGGATGATTTCGAGTCGAAAGG
>JBMCIU010000025.1:0-12129 GCA_048616755.1 Verrucomicrobiota bacterium | reverse complement strand
CATGGTTCGGGCTTTCAGCCCGGCGTTCCGAACCCACGAAAAATCCTGTAGCACCAAAAAAGGCGGGATTATACCAAGCACCTGATATCCGTGTTTATCTGTGTTCATCCGTGGTTAAGAGTGCGGCGATGATGTCGCATAATATATCTTCCGTATAGTGGAGGCTGGTTTGTTTTTTCGTCTGCGGACGGGATTCGTGCGGGACCGCACCTGAGTTTCGTGAGCACTTACGTCCTCCACAGACTATAAGCTGATTGCAAATGACTGAAACTTGCTTATATTATCAGATGAATTGACTGAATCACGAAACTTATTGATTGTTTTATGAGTGAATCTCGCATAGCACAAGCAGCCAGTCGCGAACGCCGCATTCTTGAGTTACTTCAGGAGTCTCCGGTTGTAGCGGTGAATGAGATTGCCCGCGAGTTGACCATTTCCGATGCAACGGCTCGTCGTTGTCTTCAATCGATGGACGAGCGGAATCTTCTTCGTCGCGTTCACGGCGGCGCGACACTGCCGGGTTTCGGCCCTCGCCCGGAGCCGGTTTTCCAGGACAAGGAGACTTTGCATCACGAAGCGAAAGAAGCGATTGCGGACTCCGCCGCCGAATTGATCGAAGACCATCAGCGCATCTATCTGGACGGCGGCAGTACGGTTTTGCTGTTGGCCCGGCGTCTGCACAAATTTACTGATCTGACGATTGTCACGAACTCCTTGATGGCGGCGGCTGAACTGATGACCGGCTCGCATCAACTGATTCTGGTTGGCGGCGAATTTCGCGCCCTCAGCCGGACTCTGGTGGGGCCGCTGACCGCTTCGGTCATTGACAGCATTCATGTTGACACTGCTTTTATGGGCACGATCGGGTTTACGCCCGATGACGGCATGAGCACGACGAATCCGGCCGAGGCGTATACGAAGGAGCAGATCATGCGGCGTGCGGATCGCGTGGTGCTACTGGCGGACAGTTCAAAGCTGGGACACTCATCGTTTGCCCGCAGCGGGCAAACCGACGATATTGACACACTGGTGACCGAACACATTTCCGAGGGCTTGGCCAATCAGCTGCGCGAACGCGGCGTGCGCCTTGTCCTCCCCGATACATCCTGAATCCGCGAACAAACGTTGACATCAAGAAAACCCAACATCCCCCAGCAATCGGAGACCGAGATGAGCAAGACGAAAACACCCCCTCCCGTGAACTATTACAGCGATTCGACCCCGGATTTTTCGCCGCGGACACTGTCCTTTCCGGATATTCCCGGCTACAAGTACAGCAATGACTTGGCGGACGCTGTCAAAAATCGCAGCATCAGCAAAACCAACGCCCTCAAAATCTACGAATCGATGCACGTGATCCGCGAATTCGAGGAAATGATCCTCAAGCTGCGGACCGGCGCCTACGATCCGATCAGTGACTACAACTACCGCGGTCCCACACACTTGTCCATTGGTCAGGAAGCCACGGCCGCCGGCATTTGCGACTGCCTGAACATCGATGATTACATCACCTCCACACACCGCGGCCACGGCGAATCCATCGCCAAAGGCGTGGTGGCCATTCACGGCATGACCGAGGAGCAGCTCAAGGGGCGGTGCCCGGAATTCAGCAATTTGGCCGGCGACGAACTCCGCGAGGCCGTCATGGAGGATCACGTCTATCGCACCATTGGCGAATTGTTTGGCAAAGAGGACGGCTACGGACGCGGACGCGGCGGCAGCATGCACATTGCCGACTTTCGCATTGGCCATTTGGGCGCGAACGCCATTGTCGGCGGCGGGGTTCCCATTGCGACCGGCGCGGCCATGACCTGCCGACTCGAACACGAAAAAGGCCAGATCGTGGCCTGCTTTGCCGGCGACGGCGCCTATTCGAACGGAGTGGTTCTCGAGTCGCTGAACTGGGCTTCGCAGCACCAGTTTGTCGGAGAAATGTCCCGCCACAAGCATGGATTGCCCATTCTGTTCTGCGTAGTAAACAATCACTACGGCATGACGGGACGGTGCGAAAGCGAGGTGTCCGGCGTGGATGCCCTCGCCCGTCGTCCCGCCGGGTTCGCCTTGGACAACATGCACGCCGAAATTGTCAACGGCATGGACCCGCTGGCTGTGCGCGACGCCGTGCAGCGCGCCCGCAAAAAACTGGTCAACGGCGAAGGTCCGGTACTGCTGGAATTCGACACCTACCGATATTATGGCCATTCGCTCTCCGACCCGCGCAATGAATATCGAACTCGCGACGAGGAGGCGCGCTGGCGCGAAATCGACCCCATCGTCACCTTCCGGCAAGCCCTGCTCGACGCCAAGGTCGCCGACGAAAAAACACTGAAAAAGCTCGAGAAAAAAGTTGCCGACCGCAATGCCCGGGCGGCGCGTCGCGCTGCGGACTCCGCAGATCCGGATGTCGCCGACGTCATCAAATACATGTATACCGACACCGTGGCCGGAGATCCGCCCGCGGAGTACGCAAAACCGAAATTGCTGGCCGATCCGCCCGCCATCAAGCGCGATGACGACAGCGTGATCACCTACCGCGACGCCGTGAAGGAGGCACTCGTCGAGGAAATGCGGCGAGACAGCCGCGTGGTCCTCTACGGAGAGGATGTGGCCGACTATGGCGGCGCCTTCAAGGTGACCAAGGGCCTGATGGAAACATTTGGACGCGACCGCGTCTTCAATACTCCGATTTCCGAAGCCTGCATCTGCGGCACTGCCGTCGGCATGGCCATGACCGGCTATCGTCCGGTGGCCGAGTTGATGTACATGGACTTCACGCTCATGGCGTCGGACCAGATCTCGAACCAGGCCGCCAAATGGCACTACATGACTGGCGCGTCCGCGGAGATTCCGCTGGTCTACCGCGTCAGCGTCGGCGGCGGCAAGGGCTACGGCGGACAGCACTCCCAGTCTCTGGAATCAGTGTTCTGCCACATCCCCGGACTGTACGTGATTTATCCGTCCAACCCCTACGACGCCAAGGGCATGCTGAAAAGCGCCATCCGCGACAACAATCCGGTAATGGTGGTGGAAAGCCAGCTTCTCTACACCGAGAAGGGCTATTGCCCCGCCGAGGAATATCTCGTGCCGCTGGGACAAGCCAACGTAATAACCACCGGCGACGACCTGACCATCCTGGCCTGGGGACCGGCGGTCGGCGACGCGGTCAAAGCGGCCGCGCAGCTTGAGGAGCAAGGGATCGGCACCGAGGTCATCGACGCGCGTTCGCTGGTGCCGTTCGACTGGGATACCCTGTTCGAATCCGTGCGCAAAACCGGCCGCCTGGTGGCGGTCAGCCAAGCCGTAGACATCGGCAGCTACACCGGCGAAGTGGTTTCGCAGGTCGTCAACAACTGCTTCGACTGGCTGGATGCTCCGCCGCTGAAGGTTGGCGCGGCCAACGGCATCGCGCCCCAGGCGCATGCGCTCGAAGCCGCATTTCTGCCGTCGGCGGCCGACATCGTAGCGACGGCCAACCAATTGTTCTAGCTTAACTTAATCGGGCTTAGCGGGCGGCTCTCCGCTCGCAAGCCCCACAAAGATTACCGGGCGCTCGCGCCCGCTTTAACGCACCAATTCAATCAACCTTCAAACAAGGAATCCTCTGCCATGGCAACCCTGGTTCCCATCCCCAAATTGGGCCAATCCGAAGAGACCGTAACGCTGGTCAAGTGGCACAAGGCGGAAGGCGAAACGGTCAAAAAAGGCGACATTCTGCTGGAAGTCGAAACCGACAAGGCGGTTCTCGAGGTGGAATCGCAGTTTGAGGGCACCCTGCTCAAAATCGGGTTGCCGGAGGGAGCGGAAGTTCCCGTCATGACCCCGTGCTGCGTGATTGGCGAAGAGGGGGAGAAAATCCCCGCTATTCCCAAGCCGAAAAAAGCGCCGGCCAAAGAGGAATCGGCACCGTCCGCGTCCTCAACCGCGGCAAAATCCTCGCCGGCGCCCGCCCTCGCCCCTGCCCAGGCCTCGAATGCCGCTGCGCCCAACTCCGGCCAATCAGCGCCCCAGGAGCAAACGGGCCAGCCAATGTCCCCTGCCCCGCAAGCGACGGGCAAAGGACCAACCCACCCAGTATCGCCGCGCGCCAAACACTTTGCGAAAAATCTGTTGATCGATCTCGACCAAGTGCCCGGCACCGGACCCAACGGACGAGTCGTCGAGGCCGACGTCAAACAATATCTCGAGGACAGCGGATACAACGAACGCAAAATTACGCCCGCCGCATTCAACATCGCCCGCAAGGCAGAACTCAATCTGCTTGACATCGAGGGCACCGGCGTCAACGGGCGCATCACCGTCGCCGACGTCCGACGCGCCGAAAAGGAGAAGCCCCAGCCCATGAGCCGAATGCGGCGAATCATCGCCCAGCGGCTGAGCGAATCCAAACAGACCATCCCGCATTTCTATGTCACCGGCAGTGTCGATATGACCGAACTCATCGCGCTGCGCAAGGAACTCAAGGCAAAAGGCGTCGCCCTCAGCGTCAACGACTTCATCATGAAGGCCGTGACCCAGGCCCTTGTCGACGTGCCGCAAGTCAACGCGGTGACCGACGACGGCAAGACGCTTCGCATGAGAATGAACGTGCATTTGGGCGTGGCCGTAAATTTGGACGCCGGGCTGGTGGTTCCCGTAATCCGTCACGCTCAGGACATGGATTTGGACGAGCTTCATGCCGAAGCGAGCGAACTGGCGGAGAAAGCGCGCGACGGCAAGGCCACGCCGGAGGATTTGAGCGGCAGCACGTTCACCATCTCAAACATGGGCATGATGAATGTTGACGAGTTTTCGGCGATCATTCAACCTGGCGAGAGCGCGATTCTGGCGGTTTCCTCCGCCAGGCCGACCCCGGTTGCGACCGAGGACCGCGATGTTGTCGTCCGCGACATGATGAAGATTACCCTGAGCGCCGACCATCGAGTCATCGACGGCGTCCTGGCGGCGACCTTCGTGAACACCGTCAAGCGCGCGCTCGAAGACACCGCTTACTGGAAGGATCAAGTGGCCAATCTCGGCTAGACATGGAGGCACATGAAGATGAAAAATTTTGACATTGCAGTACTTGGCAGCGGTCCTGGCGGCTACGTTAGCGCCATTCGCGCCGCGCAACTGGGCGCGTCGGTAGTAATCGTTGAAAATGAAAACGTCGGCGGCGTCTGTCTGAACTGGGGCTGCATTCCCACCAAGACCCTGATTCACAGCGCCGACGTATTTTCCAGCGCCCGCGAAGCGGCGGAGTTCGGCGTCTCCATCGACGGGGATGTCACCGTGGACTGGCCGCAAATGACCAAACGCAAGGACAAGGTCGTCGGCACGCTAAGCAAAGGGGTTGGAAGCCTGCTGAAGTCCAACGGGGTCACCGTGCTTGAGGGCACGGCCAAGCTGGTCCAACGCGGCATGATCGAAGTTGCCGACGAGTCCGGGGAAACGCAGCAAATTCGCGCTGCCAAGACGATCATTGCGACGGGCGGCAAGCCCGTCTGGCCCGGCTTTCTGCCACCGCAGTCGCCGCGCATGATGACGTCGCGAGGAGCGCTGACCATGGGTGCCCTGCCCTCCTCTATTCTGATTCTTGGCGGCGGCATCATCGGCTGCGAATGGGCGTGCATGTTTGCCCGGCTTGGCGTATCCGTTACCGTGGTTGAAATGCTGCCGAGCATTCTGCCGCAACAGGACAAGGAAACCGCCCGGATCGTTGCGCAGTCCATGAAGAAACTCGGCATCGATTTGCGCACCAACAGCCGCATGAATTCCGTAGAGGATACCGGAAACGGCGTCAAAGCTGCGGTTGGCGACGACACCATCGAGGCCGACTGCATGTTGGTATCGGTCGGGCGGACCGCTCGCACCGATGGCCTGCACCCGGAAAACGTTGGTCTCGAACTCGATGAGTCCGGATGCATTCCCGTCGACGAGCGCTGCGCCACCGTCGTGCCCGGCATCTATGCCATCGGCGACGTGACCGGCGGCATCCAGCTCGCCCATCGCGCCAGCGCCATGGGAATCTGCGCCGCGGAAAACGCCGTGGGCAAACGCTCGCGCCACGACGACTCCCTAGTCCCCTCCTGCATCTTTACCACCCCGGAAATTGGCGCGATTGGCCTCACGGACGAGCAGGCGGAAAAGCGCGGCCACACGGTGCGCAGCGGAAAATTCCCCTTCCAGGCACTGGGAAAAGCCTTGGCCATCGGCGAAACCAGCGGTTTCTGCAAAATCGTTGCCGACGCGGATACCGACCAGGTCCTAGGCGTGCACATCGTAGGTCCTCACGCCACCGATCTGATCTCGGAAGCCGCCGCCGCCATGACGCTGGAAATCACCGCCGAGGAACTCGGACGCGTGATCCATCCCCACCCTACCCTAAGCGAATCCATCATGGAATCCGCACATGCCGTGCACGGCGCCTGCATCCATGCGCCGCCGCCGCGCAGCAACCGCAAACGCAGCTAAATCGCGGCTCTGCCTTTTAGGCGGAGCTGGAGTCGCGGCACGTCACGGATTTTGCAATTGTCGGCGCGCTTGCTCGGCGACAACGTGATTGGGGTAATTTTCCGCGATGGCCTGCCACAGGGCGCGCGCCTGTTGCGTCTCCCCCCGTTGCTCAAGCACCTCGGCCAATTTGTATTCGACCTCCGGCAGGAGCGGCAGGAGGGGATCCAGTTCGCGCGCGGCGCGGAGTTCGCGCTTGGCGGCTCGCAACCATCCCAACGCGCGCCACAATCGGGCTCTGGCCAGCGCCAATCGGCCGTTTTCCCAGTCGGAGGGGCTTAGAGTCTCCCAATCCCAAAGAGCTTCGCGCGCACGCTGGAAATAGCCCGTGTCAAGAGCTTTATCATAGCGCTCGGCCAAGGCGTTTGCCCGCACATTGACGGTTCGCGAGTCGCTTTTCTTTACGACAAATTCGCGAAATCGATCAAGGGCCGCCCTCGCCTCTTCCATATTCAGGTTGTGCAGTGCCCGCTGCAGGCGGAGGATGCCGAGTACCGCCGAATCATCGTCCGAACTCGCCGAGGCAATGCGGCGGATCAGCGTTTCCGCCAGCTCGTCGTCGTCCAATTCGACAATGGCGAACTCCGCAAATTCGCGGGCGTGGCGGATGCGTTCATCCGCCCCGTCGGATTCGCCCAGCACCATTTGGTAGGCGTTGCGAACCGCGCGTGGACGGTCGGAGGCGTTGCGGGCGAAGTCGAGCGCGATTTGTTTGCGTTCCTCGGGTCGCACGGCGTCGCGGGTGATGAGCGCGTCACAAACGGTCTCCAAGTGGGGATTTCGTTCGCGGTATCGCAGGAATCGCCAGTAGGCGGCCAGGGTCGGGGTGTTGAGTTTGGCGGGATCGCACTGCATCATGACATCGGCGTATGCGTCGAAGTGTTTGGAGTTGTCGATCCTTCGGCGGGCGGGCGGATTCTGGGGAAAGCTGACGGTCCCCTCGGCGCGGGCGCGCCCCTGTGCCGTGGCCAGGGAGATGGAGTTCAATCCCGGCAGGATTCGTGTGACTGTTTCGCCCTCTAGCTCGCAACCGTCCTCGAATCGCCATTGAGCCGATTGACCGTTGAGGGTTTTTAGCCGCACTTCGGTAAATTGGTCCTGCTCGTAGCCGATGTACGACACGTGCTTGTAGGTGAATGCCGGGCACGCTTGGTCGGATCTGCGCGCGGCAACCGCGTCGAGAGTTGCCTCGCCCGCCTGAACAAAGCGGTCGGGAGGGATGAGGCGCTTGTTTTTTTTGTCCTTGTATTCAGCCAGCACCGCGGTGAGGGGGCGTTCGCGGTTGACGACCAGGCATTCGAGTGGGGCCAGTTCCGGTCGGAGTTCCACGGTTGTGCGATCTTGTCCCTGGCGGTTGTCCTGGGCGGAATGATTGCCGTTGCGTTCAATGACTAAGCGATCGTCGATCCATACATACCCGGCGCCGTTTTGACTTAAGAACAGGGTCAGGGACTCGCGCTCCGGTACGCGCAGATGTCCTCGAAAGCGCAGGATGAGATTGCGCAAGTTCGACAGCGGATTCGCCGACAAAGAAATGGACCGCACGGGGACCACGCCGCGCAGCGTGGAATGCCGGAGCAGCCGCTTCGCGGAGTCCACACTTTTCATGGATCCGTCGGGCAGGGAACGAATCTCGACATGCAACCCGTGCCGAAATACTCCAGGCGACAGGCGCGAGGGTACCCCTGAACCAAAATACACGAACAACCGCTTGCCGCGCTTCGGCGGCGCTACCGCCGCCAACGCCGAATTGTCCCGCGTGGGTCCCAGGCTGTCAAGAAACAGGCTGTGCCCGCGCTCGTCGAAAGCCAGCAAATCCCCGCCCCCCTCGTCCGCCAGTCCGCAGACCGGAACTGACAGTAAAATCCCCGCATCCGGATGGTTGCCATCGTTTTTGACCGTGAATTCGGCCCGAAACGGTGACCGCGAGTGATGCCAGGCGACGTCGGCGTGCGCCACCATCCCCGCGGACAAGACGCAGGCGAGCAGCACGCAACCGGCACGCGCCCCAAATTCGCGGCTACGCCGTCGTGCCGGAGCGCGTCTACCATTTAAGCAGCCAGAACAGTCGGTTTTTTTGATCTTCGGCATTGGTTACCTTCAACAGCCCTTTGAGAAAGCTCACGGAATAATTTTCTCCGTCCCGGCGGGCGTCAACAAACGGAAACAGGCGCCAGCGCGCCTTGCTGATCGCGTCGGTTTCCTCGGATTTTTCGGGGTACTGTTCCGCATACTGCCACAAGCCCCAGAGCGCCTCCTCCTCGAATCCCCTCCCGTGCCCCGCGCGGGCATACAGCGTCCAGAACGGGGCGTAGGAGCGTTGGATGGGAGCGGCGTTTCCATACGGCCAGAGGGCGAGCGCAGTTGTAAGCGAGTACTGCCCTCGCCGCTCCGTTCTCACGAGGGGCCAAACGTGGTGCCGGGAGCGGGTGACGCGATCATTCTCGCGCAGGACCGAACTCCAGTAGAAAGGCAAAAAGTACTGATGTTTTCTTGTGGTATTTTCATCGGGCTGCTGTATCCATTGGTGGTGAAAGGGCCAGGCTATAAAGCGGTAGTGCTCGTCGGAGCGCTCGCGCGTGCCGTAAAACGGCCAGAAAAACTGTTTTTTGTAGACGATTTCCTCGTTTTTGCGAAGCGTCTTCGACTGATAGAAGGGATAGAGCAGGTGCAGGCGCGTCATCCCGTGCCCGGTTGCGCCGCTGAACAGCGGCCATAATACAGTCCTGGACCAAAACGTCTCCTCGCTCGTGCGGTCGTCGGTTTCGGTCAACTGACCGTAAAACGGCAGAAACGCAAAAGCCTTCCGCGTCCGACCCTCATCCGTGTTTTCACGCATGGCGTGCAGCAACGGCCACAGCGCAAAATATTGGCGTTTGCTTGCGGAGCGAGCACCGCCGATCAGCGGGAACACTCGCCACTTTTCCAGCCGCCCGTCCGAGCGAGTCACGCTGAAAATCGGCCACAGCAGCGAGTGCTGGTGAGATCCGGTTCGCACGGTATTCAGATACAACGGAAACAGCGCAAAACGAATGTGATCGTAGCCAATCATGTCGTGGACTACGCCGCCGGCCGGAAACAAGGCAAAGTACGAGCCTTTGTCCGGCACGCGTCCGCCCCACAAAATCGGAATCAGGCCCCAGCGAAGTTGGTCGTCGGAGTCATCCCCCTCCCCCTCTTGGTGCGAGTAGTACGCCAATGCCAGACGCGTGCTTCGGCGCCCGGGCCTGCGACGATGAACGGCCAGCGGCCAAAACGAGTCGATACCGGTGGTTCCCGAGTCTGCATCTCGAAATTGCACATACGCGGGACGCGGATAGGCGGACACGAGCTGCTCAGCAGGCCACAAGGGTTCGTTCAGACTAAACAGCGGACCAAAAGCGCGAGCGCGAACCGAGCCGCCTGAGGACGGTTCCGCCGCCTTGGACTCGTAAAAGGGCGCCAGACGCAAGGCAGGCAGAGAAAAACCGTCCCCACCGGCAAGCGTTCCCACAAACAATAGTAAAATACATACCCGGAAGTTCATAAGGAACACTCGTGCCTTCGGTTGCTGTCGGTTGCCTCTGCTTCGCTTCAGCTTTCGCCGTTTACTGTAGCGCGAACAAGCTGGTTGGACAATCAAGGCAATTCGTTTCCTGTGAGACTTCGAAAAAAACGGCTAACGATTACGGGCGACGATTACGGATTACGCGTATTCGTCCTTCGCAATCGTCGCCCGTAATCGTCCAACGACCCGTTTCACCCGGCGGGTGTCGAACCATCGGTTCGTCGGCGGACTCCGAGGAACGTTAAAAAGCGTAGGCAGGCATTTCTGCCCGCCTACTGAAACACGTCGAAAAACGAGACTTGCCGACTTGCATCGCCTTATAGTTTTTAGTGATCGCAGACGTTCGGCCCGACCGCGAGGGTCCCCGCCAAGTGGGCGCGAACGATCTGCTCCGGTTCGCCTCCGTCTGCCCCCACCACGACGTCGATCCCCTGTTCCGCGAACAAGGCCTGCGCTCTTTGCCCCATACCGCCCGCGATAATCCGCTGCGCTCCCTGCTCCTTCAGCCACCGGGGCAAAACCCCAGGCTCGTGATCGGGGGGAACCAGGTGGGTGACCCCGCTCACGGTGTCGTCGTCGGGGTCGACGTCAATCAACGCAAACTGCTCGCAGTGTCCGAAATGCGCGCACAATTCCCCGTTTGCAGTTGGAATGGCGATTCGCATGAGCTTGGTCTCCTTTTGTTCGTTTTGTAACGCTGCCACAGTTTCTGGTTCTACGGCGCAGTGATTCAGAACCGCCTCGATAATCGGCGTAAAAGCCTGAATGGCCGGCGTGTCGTCTCCGGCGTCGACCAGCATGGTCCCTGCATCCCCCGCAACAACCACCTGCGGGTCGACGGGAATACGCCCCAACAAAGGGATTCCCGCCTGTTCGGAAAGTTGCTCGCCGCCGCCTCTTTTGAACAGCTCGATTAGCTCTCCGCAGTGCGGACAGGCGAGCCCGCTCATGTTTTCGACGATCCCCAGGACAGACAGCTCCAAGCGCCTGCAAAACGAAATACTGCGACGCACGTCGGCAACCGCCACGTCCTGAGGAGTAGTGACGATTACCGCTGAAGCCCCCTCCCCTACCATCTGCGCCACGGACAACGGTTCGTCTCCCGTCCCGGGCGGCGAATCGATGACCAGGTAGTCCAAGGCGCCCCAGCAGACTTCGCCGAGGAACTGCCGAATGACGGTGTTTTTGAGCGGCCCGCGCCAGATTACGGCCGAATCCGCCTCATCCAAGCACAAGCCGACTGAAACAACACTCAGGTTTTCCTCCAACTGGAACGGCATGATTTCTCCCTGACGGTTTTGTTGCAGCCGCAAATCCTGAAGCCCCAAAAGCGTTGGAATGCTCGGGCCGTGCAGGTCCACGTCCAGCAGCCCCACCTTCTTTCCGCTTCGAGCCAGCGCGGCGGCCAGATTCACCGCCACCGTACTCTTGCCCACGCCCCCCTTTCCAGAGAGGACGAGAAGCTTGTTGCGGATTCGGGACATGCGCTCCCGCAAGGCGAATTCCTGATGTTGGCTGTCGTTGGTCTGACCGCACGAAGCGGACGAAGTGCATTCAGTCATGATGGCAACTCTCTCTTTCCCGGATTGAATCCGGAATGCGTGAACGGTTTGTCGGAGCCGGCGGCGCAAGGAAACGCCACCAGAAAATGAATCTTAGCAGCAACTACGATGCCAATAGACGCGTCATGGACGGACAAGCCAGTTTTCCAGGAGAGAAGTCACACAAAGCGACGGATCCCCCCCCGTGATTGCGAACTCCGCAGCTGCTGCAATCGGGCATCGTGCACGACTGCGCTCCGCACAAGCGCTCCATTCAATCGACGTCTGCGATCTTTCAGCAGTATCAACCCTCTCGCCCGCGACCATCCTTTGGCGGCGGTTCGATGCCGAGGGAGCGAATTTTGCGGTACAATGTGCTGACGTTGATGCCCAGTTGGCGGGCTGTCCGCTTCCGGTTCCCTCCGCAGCGCTGGAGAGCGCGGGCAATGGCGACCCTCTCCATAGCTTCAAGATTCATTACCGGCTCCGCCGGGGTTTCACCAGCCTCTTTTGGACGCAGTTCCGGCGGCAGGTGTTCGACTTCGATCAGCC
>JBMCIU010000024.1:0-12272 GCA_048616755.1 Verrucomicrobiota bacterium | reverse complement strand
AACTATCGAGCACATAGCACCTTTGAAGAAAAATAATTTGTGTACATTCACTGAACACCGAACACTGAACACCTGAAACCTGAACACCGACACACGGATCCCCCCATTCCTCCAACACCACCCAGGCATCGAAGGAGACAAGCCCCATGAAAACCGCCTTTGAAAAAAGCGTTCCCGGCCGTCCCGGCAGCTCCCTGCCCACATGCGACGTCCCCCGTGCCAACCACGTTCCCAACGCCCTCCGCCGCACCTGCCCGCCGCGTCTCCCGGAACTCTCCGAGCTGGAAACTCTCCGCCACTTTGTGGCGATGAGTCGTCGAAACATGGGAGTGGACACAAACTTCTACCCACTCGGCTCCTGCACGATGAAGTACAACCCGAAATTTGCCGAGCGCGTGGCCGCCCTGCCCGGCTTCACCGACCTGCACCCGCTGCTGCCGCAGCTGCGTCACGGCGGCGCGCTGACCCAGGGCGCGTTGGCAGTGCTGTTCGAAACCGAGCAGCTACTGTGCGAACTGCTCGGCTTCCGCGGCTTCACCATGCAGCCGCTGGCCGGCGCGCACGGCGAACTGACCGGCATCATGCTGATCGCGGCCTACCATCGCGAGCGCGGCGACAAACGCAACGTCATGCTGATCCCCGACGCCGCCCACGGCACCAACCCGGCCAGCGCCGCCCTGGGCGGGTTCGACACCCGCACCATCCCCTCGGATGCGGAGGGCAACGTCGATCTCGACGCGCTCCGAGACGCGCTCGACTCCGATGTCGCCGGGCTGATGCTGACCTGCCCCAATACCGTGGGCATGTACGACCCCAATGTGCGCGAAATTTGCCGCCTGGTTCACGAGGCGGGGGGGTTGGTCTACGCCGACGGCGCCAACCTGAACGCCATCCTGGGGCGGGTTCGCCCCGGCGATCTCGGCTTCGACGTCATCCATGTCAATCTGCACAAAACCTTTTCGACTCCGCATGGCGGTGGCGGTCCGGGTGCAGGGCCGGTTGGCGTGGGGCGCAAGCTCCTGCCGTATCTGCCCAAAGCACGGGTAGTCAAACGCAAGGACGGCACCTACGCCCTCGACTACAATGCGCCCAAGAGCATTGGCTACATCGCCCCCTTCTACGGCAATTTCGCCATCATCCTGCGCGCCTACGCCTACCTGTTGCACCTAGGTAAAGAGGGTGTCCAGCGGGTCAGCGAAACAGCGGTCCTCAACGCCAACTATCTGCTGTCCCGCATAAAACACGCCTTTCGCGTCCCCTACGACCGCGCGTGCATGCACGAATGCGTAGTCTCTGCCGACTCGCTCGGCAAGTATGGCGTCCACGGGCTTGACGTTGCCAAAGCACTGCTGGACCATGGTTTCCATCCGCCCACCATGTACTTCCCGCAGATTGTACCCGAGGCGCTAATGATGGAGCCTACCGAAACCGAATCCAAGGAAGTCATCGACGCTTTCGCCGACGCCTTGCTCGAGATCGTCAAACAGGCCGAGAAAAATCCCGAGGCGCTGACCACCGCTCCGGCCTGTATGCCAGTCAGCCGCGTCGACGAAACTCGCGCCGCCCGACAACCGGATCTCGCCGACATTACTACCTGAAACGATGTTCGGCGTTCCGTGTTTGCCTGATCGCGACACTGGCTTTTCAGCCGGTGTATACGATATTGGCAGTGCCCTTCATGAATCCCGGCAGGTCGCGCACCCGGGGAGCACTTCCCGGTAGATATCGACAAGTGTTTCGGTCATTACTTCCAAAGACATGCGCTGCTGAACATTCGAGCGCATATTCGCGAATGGCGCTGTGACGCTTTTCATGATTGCCTCCGCGCATTCTTGGACATTGCCGGGTTCGAAGAAGAAGCCGTTTTCGCCCTCGCGCACGATATCCAGAGGGCCGCCGTGTCGAGCGGCGACCACCGGGGTGTTCATCGCCAGAGCCTCGGCGGCAGAACGCCCGAAGGTTTCCGGTTTTTTTGAGGTGGCCGAGACCACCAGGTCCGACAGCGCTAAGACCTCGCGCATGTCCGAGCGGCTGCCGGTGAAGCGCACCGCCTCGGTCAATCCCAGCGATTCGGCCAGCGCCTTGAGTTCCTGCAGGTGTCCTTCCTTGTCTTCCCGCGCGCCGCCAACGATCAGGGCTGCGATTCTCTCGTCTCGTTCCCGCGCCTGAGCCACCGCACGCAGAAACAGGTCGTGCCCCTTCAACGGCGTAATCCTCCCGATACTGCAGACCACGAATCGGTCCCGCAATCCCCAGGCTGTCCGCAAGGCATCAACCGATTCGGGGGGAACCGCCGCGGGATCGAAATAGTCTACGTCAATCCCCCGCAGCACCACCCGCAACCGTGATTCGGGCACGGCATAGTTGCGTTGCACGTGCTCGCGAATGGCCGAACTGCCGCAAATCACCACATCAGCCCGCGTCATGATCGCGCTATAGCGGTTGACACTGTTAAAGCCGTGAACCGTGCTGACCACCGGCAGCGCCAGGGTTCGGTTTGCGAACGCGGCGAGCCAAGCGGGCACGCGGCTGCGAACGTGCACCACATCCGCCCCCAAACGCCGCAAGCATCGGCGCAGCTGCCGGACTCGAAATGGTACCGTGAGAGGATTCTTCGAGCAGACATCGCAAAGCATGTGGGTGCCTCCGTCCCGCTCCACGGTTTCCGCCAACGACCCGCCATTGGAGACAACCGAGCTGCGGACTCCGCGGCGGACCAACTCGCGGTTCAGCTCTACCGTCCCCCTTTCCACGCCTCCTTCATTCAACTCCGGCAACAACTGAACTACATGCATTTCAAACAGTCCTTGTTTTTCTGTTCGGTTTGTTCTCAACAACCACTATAGTACATCAAATCATTCCGAAGACAGAATCTAAACAACCCCTCCTATCCCATGGCTATCAAAAAACTGGTCGTGATCGCCTGCGGTGTTCTCGGCTGGAACTTACGCCGCGTTGCCGAACGAACCGAAGGGCTTGACCTCCAGATCGAAACGCTTCCCGCCGGACTGCACCGCAATCCCTCCCGGCTTCGAGAACTCCTCCAAGAGAAGATCGACGAAATTGCGCAGGATCCCAGTGTCGACGCCATCGTCCTGGGGTACGGAGTTTGCGGACGCGGCACCATCGGCCTGACCGCTCCCCGCGTGCCCCTGTTGATTCCGCGCACCCAGGACTGCATCGGAATCTTCCTGGGCTCCCACCATCGCTACCTACAGGAATTCTCGCGACGCCCCGGAACGAGATACATGTCCCATGGTTGGCATGAAACCATGCACGGCGAAAGCGACGGACCCGCCCCCAAACCCGGCGATAAAAACGAGGATGCCCGCGAACGTTCTCTCTACGGTCCCGAATTCGAAGCCCTCGCCGAAAAGTTCGGCCGCGAAAACGCCCGCCACATCTGCCAATTCCGCAATTCATGGCAAAAGAACTACCAACGCGCCGCCTACATCCGCTACCCCGGCGAGGATGTTGCACCACCCGGCGAACAAATCACCATTGCCACCGCGGAATCTCTCGGCTGGGAGCACGAGACGCTCGAAGGCGACGAGTCGCTGCTCGAAGCGCTTCTCCAGGCCGACGCTGCCGATCCGCGCATTCTCGAAGTCCCCCCTCGCGCCCGCACCGTTGGCGCTCCCGGCGGCGCCGTCATCGGCTTCACCACCGGCCTGCACAGCGATTCGATCAACCTCCTCGACCGCTTCCGCTCCCGACACGAGCAGCAGACCGTCGAGCGCACCGGCATCGGCCTGGGGATCGACACCGGCGGCACCTTCACAGACGCGGCCGTCTACGACTTCGAATCTCGCCGCGTTCTAGCCTGGGCCAAAGCTCCTACCGACCACGACAACCTAATCCTCGGCATCCGCTCGGTGCTCCGGCAACTGCCGCCCGAACAGCTTCGCGAAATCAATCGCGTCGGTATCAGCACCACGCTGGCCACCAACGCCTTCGTTGAAAACAAAGGCCGCCCCGTCGCACTTCTCGCCATGGCGCCGTGGGAGCTTGACACCGAGACATTCTCCTTTCATTTCGCCCGCCAAATTCGCGGTGAAATCACCATGGAGGGCGCCGAAATTACCCCCGTCGACACCGCCCAAGTCGAAGAAGCCGCAAAAACCGCGGCCGCCGCCGGCTGCGAAGCCTTCGCCGTCAGCGGCTTTGCCGGCGTCATCAACCCCGAGCACGAACAACAGGTCGCGGACATCGCCTACCGCGCAACCGGCCTGCACGCCGTCTGCGGACACGAACTCACCACTCGCCTTAACTTTCGCGAGCGAGCCACCACCGCCGCCATGAACGCCCGCCTCGTGCCGCTCATCGAAACCCTGCTCGACGCCATCCGCGACGCCCTCGCCGAACAGAATCTCGGCGACCGTCCCGTCATGGTTGTCAAAGGCGACGGAAGCCAAATGCTCGACAGCGTTGCGCGCATGTTGCCGGTCGAAACCCTTCTATCCGGCCCCGCGGCCAGCGTCGTTGGTGCAGCGGCTCTTGTCGAGACGGGCGATGCCGCCGTTGCCGACTTGGGCGGAACTACGCTTGATGTGGCCTGTCTGCGCGACGGCATCCCGGTGCGCTCGGATATCGGCGCGCGCGTCGGCGACTTCCAAACCAGCGTCGAAGCCATGGCCGTACGCACCATCGGCTTGGGCGGCGACAGCGAAATCGACCTATCCGACTGGCCGCGCCTCCGCATCGGCCCGCGCAGGATCACCCCCATCTGCCGCATGACCGAGCAATTTCCCGAAACCATCGAAGTTCTGCGAGATCTCCGCAACCGCTACCTGCCGCGGGAATCCAACGCTCTCGACTTCATCGCGGCTCGGCACACCGAAAACGTTCCCGCCAGTCCCATCTTTGACCAGCTCGGCGCGACTCCTCGTCCGCTTGCGGACATCGCGCACGACCTCAATCGTGCCGCTCCCCGATTCCTCGAGTGGCAGGACTTGGAAACGACCGGACGCATTCAACGCTACGGCCTGACCCTCACCGACATCCTGCACATCCAAAACCAGTACGACGCCTTCGACAGCGAAGCCGCCCAGCTGCTCTTCGACGCCTGGGCGTTGGTTGTCGAAGCCGATCCCCACGAGATTATCGAAGCCATCCACGCCGAATTTCGACGGATGGTGACCAACGAAGTTCTCGGCGTCAGCCTTCCCGCCGACTGTCCATGGGACGACAACGAGGAACTGCGCACTTGGCTGTGCAAGCACCTTTCCGCCGAGAGCGACGGCAGCAACGCCGACCTGTCCTGTCGTTTGGGCATGCCCCTGCTGGGGGTGGGCGCGCCGGCCACCGCACTCTTTCCCCAGTTGCGAGACACCTTCGGGCAGGATGTCCTTTTGCCCTCGCACGCCGGCGTTGCCAACGCTGTCGGCGCCGTCGCCGGCAACGTCATGCTCCGCCAGGAGGCCAAAATCCGCATCACCGACGAGGGCGTTTTCGTGTGCAGCTGGCGCGCCGGAAGCGAGCGCACCCACGACCTGGATAAAGCCTTGGACCTATGCACCGCCGCTCTTGACCGCGAACTGCGCAAAGATGCCGAGGCCAACGGCATCCCCTGGCGACAACCCGCCTTCAACGCCGCCGAACGCAGCGCACCCACCCGCGACGGCATCCTTCTGCTTGGCGTCGATATCGAAGCCGAACTGCGCGGATAACCAATTCATCCCGAAAAAGAAGAGACAAAAATGAACGAAACCAGTGACAACGCCCCCTTCCGGAATCCCCAACTCCCCGTAGCTGACCGAGTCGAAGACTTGGTGGCGCGACTAACACTCGAGGAAAAAGTGGGCCAAACCCTGGACACCGCGCCCGCCATCGACCGGCTGGGAGTGCCGGAGTACAACTGGTGGAACGAATGCCTGCACGGCGTCGCGCGCGCCGGCAAGGCTACCGTATTCCCACAGGCCATCGGACTGGCGGCCACCTTCAACGACACCCTCGTCCGAGATGTCGCCGACGCGATCTCCGACGAGGCGCGCGCAAAACACCACGACGCCCTCGGACGCAATAATCGCCGACGATACTTCGGCCTCACCTTTTGGAGCCCGAACATCAATATTTTCCGGGACCCGCGCTGGGGACGCGGCCAGGAAACATACGGCGAAGATCCGTATCTCACCGCACGGCTGGGCGTCGCCTTTGTCCGCGGACTGCAGGGCGACGATCCCGTTCGCAGAAAAGTTGACGCCACGGCCAAACACTTCGCCGTGCATTCGGGGCCGGAAAGTCAGCGCCACAGCTTCAATGCCGAGGTGAATCAGCGCGATCTTTACGAAACCTACCTGCCCGCCTTCAAGGCCTGCGTACAAGAGGGACAGGTCGCCGCCATCATGGGCGCCTATAACCGCACCAACGGCGAACCGTGCTGCGCCAGCCCAACCTTGCTCCAAAAAATCCTGCGCGAAGAATGGGGATTCGACGGCTATGTTGTTTCGGACTGCGGCGCCATACACGATATTCATGCTCATCATCACGTTACCGCCAATGCCGCGGAATCCGCAGCCATGGCAATCAAAAACGGATGCGATCTGAATTGCGGATGCGTTTACAATTCGCTGATTGAGGCGGTCGACGCCGGTCTGATTTCGGAATCGGAAATCGACGTCGCGCTGCGTCGCGTCCTCACTACCCGGTTTGAACTCGGCATGTTCGATCCTGCACATACCGTGTCCCACGCCGCAATCAGCACGAACATTGTCAACTGCGCTGACCACCGCGCGCTCGCCCGACGCGCCGCCGCCGAGAGCATCGTGCTATTGAAAAACGACGGCATCCTGCCGCTGAACCGCGACAAGCTCGGCGCCATAGCCGTAGTCGGCCCCAACGCCATGAGCCGTAAGCCACTGTTGGCGAATTACTACGGCCATGCCCCGATAATGATTACCCCCTTTGACGGCATACTCGACTCCGTAGCCCCGGGCACCCACGTGCATTACGTCGAAGGGTGCGGACTGCGCAACGATAGAGCGGTCGAGAAAAAACCATTGGAAGCAGTCGCCAACGATTCGGACGTCATCATAGCGGTCATGGGATTTTCCCCCGAACTCGAAGGAGAAGAAGGCGAAGTCGCCGACTCCGACGGCGGCGGCGACCGCAATCTGATAACCCTGCCGGGACGCCAGGAGGAAATGCTCCGGGTACTGGCCGCACAGGAAAAGCCCGTGGTGCTGGTAATTGCGGGGGGCAGCCCCATTGACCTCAGTTGGGCGCACGAGAACGTGGCGGCCATCGTCAACGTCTGGTATCCCGGCGAACAGGGCGGCACCGCCATCGCAGACATCCTGTTTGGAGACGTCAATCCGGCAGGACGCCTGCCAGTCACCTATGTCAAAGCCATTGATCAGCTCCCACCCTTCGCAGACTACAGCATGCAGGGACGCACCTATCGGTTCATGGACCAGCAGCCCCTCTTTCATTTTGGCTACGGTCTCAGCTACACAACCTTCGAGTATCAGGACGTCAAGCTCAGCCGTTCGCAAATCCGGGAGGGCGAAAGCGTTACCGTCGAGGTCCGCATCCGCAATGTCGGAGAGCGAGACGGCGACGAAGTCGTACAGCTCTACGTCCGCGACCGCGAAGCGTCGGTCCCCGTCCCGCGCCTCCACCTCGAGGGATTTCGCCGCGTCCACGTTCCCGCCGGCCAAAGCGTGCTGGTGACGATGATTCTCGAAGCCGAGCAGCTGGTCGCCTACGATGAAAACGGCAACGCCTTTCTTGAAGAGGGCGAATTTGACGTGTATGTTGGCGGCGGTCAACCCGAGGATCCGGCCATGCCCGGTGTTCACACCACTCTTTCCGTCGTGCCGCAACCGGAAACAGACACCCGTAGGAGCTGATTGCCCCATGCCGCGAACCGTAGGCACCATCTTGCTGGTCTTTCTCTCGGCACTGGTGTGCTTCGGTCTGGTGATGCTGTATTCCACCACCTACGCCACTGCGGCGGAGTCGACCCTAATCCGACAAACCGTTTGGATCCTGGCAGGCGGCATTGCGGCGTTCGCAATTCGGCGGTTCGACTATCGTCGACTCGGGGGCTGGTCGCCTGTACTGTTGGCGGCGGTCGCACTTGCATTGGGCTATCTGGCGCTGGCTTCCCTGCTGCACGACCGCATACCGGATACGCTTTTTGCCCGACTTCCATTCGTTCTCCCCGATCCCACCAAGGGCAGTTTCCGCTGGTTGCACATCTGGCGATTTTCCGTGCAACCCTCCGAATTCGCCAAAATCGCAATTATTTTGTTTCTAGCCGACTACTATCACCGGCGAGCCCGCTTCACACGGCACTTTGTGCGAGGGGTTTTACTGCCGATGGGAATCGCCGGCTTCGTTGTTGTCCTCATACTGCTCGGACGCGATCTGAGCACCACCGCCATAACCGCTGCAGTAGTGGCCGCGCTCAGTTTCATCGCCGGCATCCGTCTGCGCTACATCGTCCTGACAGGCGTTGCAGGCACCCTGCTCATCCTGTTGATGATCGCGGCCACACCCGAGCGCATGTCCCGACTGTTGACCTTTCAGGATCCTGAGGCGCACCAATTCGACGAAGGCTACCAGCTGTGGGCTTCGCAACTTGCCCTCGGTTCAGGGAGCTGGCGAGGGCTAGGTTTTGCCGACAGCCGCATGAAGCAGCGTTATCTTCCGGAGGCATCCACGGACTTCATCGTCGCCATCGTCGGAGAGGAACTGGGCTTTTTTGCTGTTGTCAGCCTCATCCTCGCCTACTTTGTCATCACCGGGTGCATTTTAGTGATCGGTTGTTTTGCGCCCGACCGTCTCGGGCTGTTACTGTGCCTCGGGATTGGTTTGCTGTTCGGCGTGCAGGCGCTGGTGAACATTTCGGTGGTCAGCGGTTTTTGTCCCACCACCGGCGTGACCGCTCCGTTCGTCAGCTACGGCGGCTCGAGCATGCTGGCCGGGATGCTGGGTGTTGGCCTGGTGTTCAGCGTTCTACGGATCATCGAAGAAAACCAGACCGAGGAAAGCCTGCAGGATGCCGTGCGCATCACCGACACACCCACCATTCGAACCAATGCCCTGCGCTGCGGGCAACCCAACGCAACCCCCTTCAAGGACAACGCATGACCACTTCTCTCTCTCAACCATTGACCTGCGTCGAAGTCTGCACCGATGCCGAGCGAGGGCCCAGTCTTGACGAATTGCTGACGAGTGTCGCGCCCGCCGGCTCATCGTCCTACACCGATCCGGTCGCAAACCGCGCCACCGTGCGAGTCTGGGTGCCGGAAAACACATCCGCCTCCAAGCTCGCCGACGATATCCGTCGCATCCTGGACCAGGCAGCAAACTGGATCGGCGATCCCCCGCCCGCCGTCGATATTTCCGAAGTCCGCCAGGAAGACTGGGCTGAAACCTGGAAGCGCCACTTTCACACCCAACGCGTGTCTCGCCGCATTGTCATCAAGCCTTCCTGGGAACTCTATGCGCCCGAAGCAACCGACATCGTCCTCGAATTGGATCCCGGCATGAGCTTCGGAACCGGCCAGCACGAAACCACCAAAGCCTGCCTGCAAATGCTCGACGATCTCGCCGAAACTTTGACCCCCTGCCCCCTGCTCGACGCCGGATGCGGCTCCGGCATCCTCACCCTCGCCGCCGTTCGCCTGGGATTCCAGCCCGTTCTCGCCTTTGATCACGATCCGCAAGCCACCCTCATGGCTCGCGAAAACCTTGCGAACGCGGGCGTACTCGACCGCGTTCGGATCCAACAGGCCGACCTAACCAACTTCGACGCCTGCACCCAATTTCCCATTGTTGTCGCCAACATCCTGGCACCCGTTTTGATGGAATGCGCGGAAACCCTGACCCGGCACCTTGCCCCCGCCCCATCCAGCCGCATGCTGCTCAGCGGCATCCTGGACGACCAGTATGCGGACGTGCGCAAACGCTTCGAGCAATGCGGTCTCCAAGAGTCTACTCGCGTTAAACTTGGCGAATGGACCAGCGGCTGCTTTCACCTCACCTAAAAAAAGCAAAAGCCTCCCTCATTTTTTTTCGCCCCAACGGGACAGCACCTGGCAGGCACTGCGAACGCGCCGCAGGCGCGATCCTGGCAGTCGCTGCTTCGCCGAAGCCGCGACCGGGGCGGTTGGGGTCAAATACCCGCTTTTCCATCCGAAGCCGCCCGGGTGCCAGGCTCGGCGAGCCAGGCACTACGCAGAAGTCGACGCCCTCGACGGCCGGCGGGCGAATCGGGCGCGGGGGGCCGCGCCCTGTACTAAGATCCCTGCGGCACCCCGCGCACCGGCTGGAAAGCCAGTGCCACGATCCACCTTTTAGTTTACCGCATTGGCAAGCGCGAATCCACCGAGTATTGTACCGATAATTGGATCCGTAAAAAATCCGTCGCCCAAGGACGTTCCATGAAAACTGCCATTCGACACGTCACAGCCTTGGTTGTGACCGCCCTGTTCATCTTAACCGTCATGAATCCCGGCGCAATCTCAGCCCAATCGCCGGTGCTTCCCGAAGACAGATCCGCAACCAAACCGGTCTACATCCTCCCCCTGCAGGGCCCCATCGACAAATCCATGCTGTTCATCTTTCGCCGGGCCTTCAATCAGATCGAAGCCGAAAATCCCGCCGCAGTGATCATCGACATGGATTCCCCGGGCGGCGGGCTCGCCCAAACCGAGGAAATCATCAGCTGGATTCGTTCCCGCGACGTCCCCGTCTTCTCGTACGTCAACAACGACGCGCTCAGCGCCGGTGCCATCATCAGTCTGGCCTGTGACGCTATTTACATGGCCCCAGGCAGTAAAATCGGCAGCGCAATGCCCATGATGATGACCCCGTTTGGGGGCCCCCAGGAACTGCCCGAAGATGTCCAGGAAAAAATGCTCTCCAACGTCCGCGCGCTGGTTCGCGGACTCGCCCAGGAAAACGGCTACTCGGAGGATGTCGCCGAAGCCATGGTCGACCGAAAAAAGAGCGTTACGATTGGCGATCAAACCATTAATGAGTCCGGCGAATTGCTGAACCTCACCGCCGAGGATGCCATCGAGATCATTCCGCCCAGCACCGAGCCGGTACTGGCAAAAGCGATCATCAAAGACATAGACGCCCTACTCGAACACGAGGGGTTGAGCGCGCACCCGACAACCCGATTCTCCGAAACTCCCTCCGAAAAACTGGCCCGCTACCTGACCATGATCGGCCCGCTGTTGCTCGCGCTGGGGCTGCTGGGCGTATACATCGAATTCAAAACTCCTGGCTTCGGCATCCCCGGCCTGCTGGGCGCCGGCTTCCTCACGCTGTTTTTCTTCGGCCACATGATTGCGGGCTTGGCGGGAATCGAGGACGTTTTTCTTGTAGTGGTCGGCCTGGGGCTGCTAGGCCTGGAGATCTTTGTCATCCCCGGCTTCGGAATTTTCGGCGTGCTCGGCATGTTGGCCGTGATGGGCGGACTGGTTTTGAGTTTGTTCCCGCGACTTCCGGACGATCCGCAACCCATTCCCGACTTCGAGCCAACGATGCTGGGCGAGTACCTTCAAACCGCAATGCTCCGATTTCTAGCCGCCGCAGCATTCACTTGGCTCGGCGTGTGGCTAATCAGTAAAATTCTGCCCAAAACTCCGCTGTACAGCCAACTGGTACATTCCACCGCGCTGTCCACCGGTGAAGGACGACCGGAGCCGGACAGCGAATCCCGCAGCAGCCTGTTGGGCGCAACCGGTACCGCTCTTACCCCGATGCATCCCAGCGGAACCGCCAAAATCAACGGCGAGCGCTACGACGTGGTCAGCAGTGGCGACATCATCGACAAAGGCGCCACTGTCCGAGTGTGCAGCGTCGACGGAAACCGCATCGTCGTCGAAGAAAACGCCACATAAAACTGCCACACTATCTCCGCAGAATTATGCTGGATGTTTTGAGTACTGTGACCCACTTCGGCTGCAATCAAATAAACCGCTTACAGAACTCATTTACTTGGTTGCCATTCTACAGCAAAGCCTAATTCTCCATCTTCCATAGTCGCAATCAACACGTTCCTGCCGCCTTCATGAAATCCTGGCCGGTCGGCCATGAATACAACGCTCCCTTCTTCCTCCAGCGTACCCATGAACTCATCAAAGGTCTCAAAGTCCGCTATGACATACCGGCTTCGCCCGCCCGCTCGCTCCGACGCTCGTGGACAGGACAAGGACAATTCTTTCTTTGGGGATGCCGCAATTTCCTCTAGAAAAGTCTCCAAGCCGTCATTGAAGGCCAACTTGTTACGGTTGTATGCCATCATAAGATCG
>JBMCIU010000023.1:0-12478 GCA_048616755.1 Verrucomicrobiota bacterium | reverse complement strand
GATGATAGCCCAGAGGCGTGCCCTTAGCTTATAGGGAATTCCCCCCTTTGGGGCTGGATCTCAGTCCAGGGGCGTTGTCCCTGGCTCTTCTGGATCAGTGTGTAGACAGCCGGGGATATGGCGGTTGCAAACAACCACTATTGGATTTCCGATATCAAACCTACCCTGAGCAAAGGCGCTACGGCGCACGGTCACAAAGGAAGGCTAGAATCCGTTTGAATCCGAGGCGAATCAAAGCACACGAAAAAACCGCTGGATGACGTCCTGCAGGCTTTCCCCTTAGTTTTCCCCGGAGCAGCATCTTGAAATTTATGAATATGGGCCGTTTGCTTTGTGGGATAGGGACGGTAAAGTGGCGGTTGCTTAGCGACGGATGTGCAGAAGTTCCGTGTGAAAGCGGACGCGGTCGCGCCACTGTGATCGATCTGTACCCCAACGTTTTGTCGGTGTTTTCACTGGCATGACGGGGTGCGGGATCGTAAGCCAGGAAGCACATCGGTCGTCATCCTGCAGGGTGTGCGATGTCCGGACATCGCCGCCGAAAAAGAAGCAGGACTCCTTCGCGTTAAAGGAGAAAGACCATATGCGTTGAAGCTTTTATGGCCTTTGCTCTCCCGCGTTGGAGGGCAAGGGCTTTTTTTGTGCCCGCGGCGTGTCGCCGTGCGATTTGCCGCCAGAGAAGCATCCGTGAAAAAATCAACAAAAAGGACAAACGAGTATGCGGGTATTGAGAGCAAGGAAGACAATGGCGATTCTACTGCTTTGCGCAGCTGGAGCAGGAATTTCAGAACAAGCACAAGGAGCGGAGACAATGAAGAAGGGAATTTTGCTGGTCGCCTTTGGCACGTCGGTCCCGCAGGGACGCGCGGCGTATGAGACGATAGACGAATTGGCTAGGAAGCAGTTTGACGGGACCGATCTTCGGTGGGCGTATACATCATCCTTCATCCGCCGCAAGCTGGCGCGGCAGGGCGAACAGTACGATTCGCCGCTGGTGGCTCTCGGGCGCATGCGGGAGGAGGGATATACCCATGTGGCCGTGCAGTCTCTGCACATTGCCCCCGGCGCCGAATTTCACGATCTGGCGGCAACGGCGAGGCAGTTCCGCACCGGGCCCAATGCTTTTGAGTCGATCAAACTTGGCTCGCCACTACTGAGCCGCGAGCGGGATGTGGAACGGGTGATAGCGGCGGTTTTCGAGTCGTTGCCGGATCTCGGTCCGAAGGACGCGGTGGTCCTAATGGGGCACGGCAATGAACACGGGGACGGCGAATTGTCTCTGGTTGCCGCAGCCGCGAAGTTCAAGCTCGCCAATCCGCTCGCATTCTTTGGAACTGCGGAGGGGCAACCCTCCGCCGAGGATGTGCTGGAGCAATGTCGGAGGCATGAACCGGAACGAGCATTCTTGGTCCCGTTTCTGACGGTTGCCGGCGACCACGCGAGGAATGACTTGGCAGGCGACGAACCCGACTCCTGGAAATCCCAAATTAGCGACCTTGGAATTGAGTGCGTCCCCGTCCTGAAAGGGCTGGGCGAAAATAAAGACGTGGTGGCGATTTGGATGGATCACCTGCAGGCCGCATTCGACGCGCTGGAGAACGAGTAGCACCATGAAGACGACAAAACAAACCACCGGCACCTTGTACGGGGTCGGCGTGGGCCCCGGCAACCCGGATCTGCTTACGGTGCGCGCGGTCCGGGTTTTCCAAGCGGTGGACACGATCTTCCATGTGGCCGGTCCCAGGACGCGCCAAAGCATCTCCAAAGGAATCGTCGAGTCCCTGGATGGATGCGCGGACAAGTCCATCGAGCTGACCTTCAGCATGTCCACGGATGTCGATGAGCGGCGCGCCTCGGTCCGCTCGGCAGCCGAGCAGGTGGCTGAACGGTTGCGGCAGGGCCGCGACTGCGCTTTTGCGACCATCGGCGATCCCTTTATCTACAGCACCTTCAGCTACCTGTTGCGGGCGGTGCGCGAGATCTGCCCGGACGTGGCCGTCGAGGTAATCCCGGGAATTACCGCCTTCCAAGCTGCCGCCGCAGCATGGGGAAAGCCGCTGGCTGAAGACGAGGAGGTGTTGACGATCGTTCCGCGTTGGAATCCGGACCGGAAGCACGTCCAGGCGCTGGAAGCCGCGGACACGGCGGTGTGTCTGAAAACGTATCGCGACCGCGCGGCAGCCCTGCAGGCCATTGAAGACACGATGGCGCCGGAAGAGGTGCTGTACGCCGCACGGGTTACCCAGGACGACGAAGTGTTGGAATGGGATGCTGATAGTATTTCACAGTTGCCCATCGACTACCTGTCGCTGACCATTGCACGGAGGAATGCGGATGCTTGAGATCATTCTGGAACGTGTCTTGCCGGGAGTCTTTCGGCTGATTGTCTATATTTCTCTGGGGATCGCTCTTGGTTGGGTCTTGGAGGCTCTGGGCGTCGTGCGCCGGCTCGGGCGTCTGGTCAAGCCGGTTATTCACTGGGCAGGACTTCCGCCGGTCTGCGCGACGGCATTTGTGACGGCGCTGGCTTCTCAGAAGGCAGCCGGCGGGATGCTTTCCGCGGCTTACAGCAACCAGGAAATTAGCCGCCGGTCGCTCATCTTGGGCGGGGCGGCCATCTCGTTTCCGAGCGCGATGATGAAATTGCGATTTGCCGCTCCGCTACTGATCACGACGCTGGGACTTGCGGGGCTCGCATATACCGGCTTTGTTGTTGCCGGATCGGCATTGGTATTGACGGTGGTAATGATTGGAGGGCACGTCTGGAGGGACGCGGATTCGTGGAGCAGCGGCGTGGCGGAACGGGCGGAGGCGAAGGCGGAGGAAAAGGGATTGGAGCGCCCGGGATGGCGCGTGGCCTGGGAGAGGTGGCGTCACCTGTTGCCGCGCGTGCTGCTCGTTGCCGTGCCGGTCTATACGCTGGTGGCCGTGCTCGGCGAGACGGGATTCTTCGGTAAGCTGACCGACGCGTTTCCTCCGCAGCTGGAACGCTTCCTGCCTCCGGAGGCAATGGCTGTCATCGTCATGCAGATGGGCAGCACGACGCGGGCCGTGCCGGTGGCGCAGGAGTTTCTGAATTCGGGCGCGCTGTCGCCGTCCGCCCTGTTCTTCGCGCTGGTCACCGGCTATGTGATCAGCTTGCCCGTTCGCGTGTTGCGCCGCAGTCTGCCCAGCGTGCTCAGCCTGTATCCCGGACGAAACGGGGTTTGGATTCTTGTAACCAGCCAGTCGCCCCGCTTTTTGCTGGGCGTAATCTTGATGGTTGGATGGTTTATTGTTCAACTCGGAGGTTCAGGATGAAGTATGACGACATGATTGATTGGACGATGAGTGGGGCCGAGGTTGAACGTCGCAGTTTCGAACAAATCGAAGCTGAAATGCCTGCTCACAACTACTCGTCCGAACAGTGGCCCGTGGTGCGGCGGATGATTCACGCCTGCGCCGACTTCTCGATCGCGGATGATGTCGCCTTTCACTGCGAACCGATCAAGGCGATTCGCGAGGCGACTCGTCGCGGCGCCCCGCTCTACTGCGATTCCAACATGATCCGGAGCGGAGTGTCGGTTGCCCGTCTCGGTCGGATGAACCCGGACTACAGTCGCGATTCGGTGCATTGTCTGATTGCGGATCCCGATGTTGCGAAGATCGCAAACGAGCGCGGGTGTACGCGCGCCTTGGCGGCGCTGGAAAAGGGACGCGAGATTCTCGATGGTGCGATTGTTTTGATCGGCAACGCTCCGATGGCCCTAGCGGGGCTGGTTCGGCTTGCGGAGCGGGAGGGCATTCGTCCGGCGGCCGTGGTCGGCATGCCGGTCGGGTTTGTGCACGTGATCGAATCCAAGCAAATGCTCTTGACAACCGACATTCCATCCATCGTGCTGCAAGGCCGCCGCGGAGGCAGCCCCCTCGCCGTCGCCGCCCTGCACGGCACGCTCGAATCCGCGTGAAAGCACCCGACAAAAAAACACAATATATATAAGTTTGATGGCACCAAAATTAGGGGCAAAAAATGAAACCATAGACACTGGAATATCCCATATTTTTGTCCAAAGAAACAGGCGAGTAACTATCTCTACGCTATGACAGAGCTTCGCACAGGATTTACAACAGGCACGTATTCCGCCGCGACGGCCGTGGCGGCCTGGCGCTGTCTGCTCGGAGATGAGACGGCCGCCGATGCGGTGGATGTCCTTTTCCCGGATGGTCTTGTTCGCGCCGTGAACGTTAATGGCCGCCGTCGCTTGGGCGGCATGGCGGAAGCCTGGGCTCGCAAAGACGCGGGCGACGACGTGGACAATACCGACGGCGCCGTGATTCGCGCCCATGTGCAAGAGGTCGCGGCGGACAGGGCAGCGGAGGCCGACTTTGTCGAGCCCTGCGGTCGCGGATCGCTGATTTTGCGCGGCGGTTCGGGCGTCGGCCTCGCGACCCGCGAGGGTCTCGACGCGCCTCGCGGAAAATGGGCAATCAACAGTATCCCGCGGCGCATGATTGTCGAGAACCTGGCGAGCGCCGGGATCGGCGCGGAGAACGGTCACTGGCTGGTCACGCTAAGCATCGACCACGGCGAGGAATTGGCTCGCAAAACCCTGAATCCCAAGCTGGGAGTTGTCGGCGGTCTGAGCATCCTCGGCACCTCCGGAATCGTTATTCCGTGTTCGAACGCCGCCTACATCCGGACCATAGAGATCCTCTTGGAAGGATTGCGCCGAACGGGGGCGGACCACGTGGCATTTTGCACCGGCGGTCGAACCCTGCAGGCCGCCCAGGCCGAGTATCCCGAGTGGCCGGAGATTGCCTTCATCCGCATCGGGGATTTCATTCGCGAAGCATGTGAAAAGGCAGCCTCTCTCGGGTTCGAGCACTTGACGGTGTGCTGCATGCCCGGCAAGCTGGCAAAGTACGCGCTGGGGCTTGAATATACCCACGCGCATACCGCGCCGCTGTCGATTCGCGATCTGCTGAATCTTTTGCGCGAGTTGGGACTGAAAAACGAGGAACTGCCCGGAGAATGCGAAGATGCCCGCAGCATGCGCGAATGCCGCGGCATGTGCAGTCCCGCTCTCCGACGGAAGATTGTGTCGCGGCTCGCGGACTGCGCAGTCCGCAATATCCAATCCTGGAGCGGCGGGGCAACAACGGAACTGAGAGTGCTGGCAATGGACACAAGAACATGGCTGAAATAAACCGCAACAACATCAAGAAAGAGATATTTCCCGTCGGGCTCCTGGCCGCGGGCCGAAGATGCGTGGTGGTGGGCGGAGGGCGGATCGGCGTGCGCAAGGCGCGGCTGCTGCTGGATGCCGGGGCGAACGTCACGGTAATCAGCCCGGAGGAGCCCCCGGAGCTGCGCGAGTTGCGCGACCGGGGCGTGGAGCACGCGCCGCGCGAATTCGAGCCGGCCGACGTGGAGGGAGCATTCCTGGTCTTCGCCGCCACCTCCGAACGATCGGTGAACGAAAGAGTCCTGGATACCTGTCGCGAACTCGGAATCTACGCGTGCAGCATCGACAAAACATGGCCCAAAGGCGACTTTGTCACCCCGGCAACCGTGCGCAAGGATGGAATTACCGTATCCGTATCCACGGGCGGAAAATCCTGCCGCCGCGCCAAAATGATCAAGGACAGCTTCAATCGACACCTGCAAATGGTGGAGACCGCGGATCTGCTCGTGGTGGGGACCAGTCATAACTACCTCCCGATCCACGAACGCGAGCCGTTCCACCTGGCCGGGCGACGCCTCAAGGACGCGGGCGAAATGCTCATGCAGGTCTGGGGCGTGCACGAATTCAGCATCCTCAACACCTGCAACCGCGTTGAACTGCATGCCGTTGCCAGTGAGACCCCCGGCGTGGAGTCGATCCTGAAACACATCCTCGGATTCAACTCCCTGGACAGCGACGATTTCTACGTCAAACGAGGCTACGATGCATTTGCCCACCTAAACTTCCTCACCGCCGGCTTGCTCTCGCAGACGCCGGGTGAAAAGCACATTGTTTCCCAGGTCAAGGAGGCCGTGGAGGACGCCATCGAACGCGGCTGGGCGGGCGCCATGATCCAACAGTGGCACGACGCTGCCCTCCACGTGAGCAAACACATCCGCAACGAAACCCGCGACATCCTTCATCATCGCGAGATCGAGGACCTGTGCCTGATGTATCTCGACTATGAATACCCCGACTGGAGGGAACGGCGCGTGATGGTGATCGGCGCTGGAATCGTCGGCGCTGGAATTGTAGAGCGCCTTACCGAACGCGGGCAGAGCTTGGACTGGTGCTATCACCGGCGAGCGCCGGACGCGCCGACCAAAAATCCGGAGTTTGCGCGCATGTGCACCATGAACGAGTTGCGCGACAAACTCTCGCAAGCGGACGTGGTCATCTGCGCCGCCGGCGGGGGCAATCCGGTGATTCACACCGGACACGCGCCGTTTTTCGACCAGGAATCCAACACGCTGCTCGTCGACCTGGCCATGCCTCGAAACGTGGCGCCGGAAGTAAACGCCTTGAGCGCAAACCTCCAAGTTGTCGACCTGGATGATCTGAAGCATTGGTACCGCCGCGAAATGGCGGACATGGCACGTATATTCGAATGCAGCAATCACACGGTTGCCAGCCACAGAGACATGTATGACAAACTCATCAACACATTTCAAGGCGGGAACGCGCGGCAGTAGCCTCGCACTCCGACAGACCCGCAACGCCCTGAACCAATGTGAACGATGCCTGCCCGGCATTCGCTTCGAATTGGTCCCCGTCGACACGCCCGGCGATCGCGACCGAACCACCGACCTCCGCGTCAGCCCGGAAAATTTCTTCTCCAAAGATCTCGACGACGCACTCCGAAATCGCGCGCTCGACTGTGCACTCCACAGCGCCAAGGATCTGCCGGAAACTTCGCCGACCGACATCGACCGATTCTGGCTGCCCTGGCGCGAAGATCCTCGCGACGCCATCATCCGACCGGACGCCGGCACAACGGACGGCACGCCGAGAACGGAAATTCCCGACAACCGGGCGCTGCGCATCGGCGTCAGCAGCGACCGCCGCGAAACATTTTGCCGCCAACGATTTCCCAATGCCGAATTGACGTCGGTACGCGGCAACATCGAGGACCGGCTGCGTCAACTCGACAACGGCGATTTCGACCTGTTGATCATGGCCGCCGCCGCACTCCACCGGCTCGAACTCGCCCACCGCATCTCCGAGTACATTCCACTTCACGACCTGCCGGTGCCCGAAGGCCAAGGCGTGCTGGCCATGACGTTCCGCAGCGACGACCATCGCCTCATCGCCCTTCGAAATCTGCTAATACACCCCGTCATCCTGGCGGGCGCCGGCATCGGCGCAGCCGAGAATGCCACCCAAGCCGTGGTCGACGCCCTCCGAAGCTGCGACGTATGCCTGCACGATGCTCTCCTGCCCGAAGAATTGCTGGACAATCTTCCCCCGACGGCACGCTCAATCCCCGTCGGCAAACGGGCGGGACAACATTCGGTGCCGCAGGACAAAATCTGCGCGCTGCTGCTTGATCACGCAAAGAAAGGGCGACGCGTTCTGCGGCTCAAAGGCGGGGATCCCGCCGTGTTTGGACGGCTGGCCGAGGAGGTCGGCGCATTGCAGGCGGAAAAGATTCCATTCCGAGTGCTGCCCGGACTCGGCGCTCTGTCCGTTGCGGCCGCGTCGACGGGAATCCTCCCCTCGCGCCGAAATACCGCTCGGGGATTCAGCGTCCTGACGCCGCGCAAGGCGGGCGAGAAAACCTTTGCGCCGGTACGCCCGGATGAGAGGTTGCGGATTCCGCAGGTATTCTACATGGGCACCGGCGTTGTTGCGCAGCTGGCGCAGCAGTACTTGGACGAAGGGTTTCCGGGGGGGACCCCCGTGGCCTTGGTCTTTGACGCGGGCGGGGACGACGAGCAAGTGGTTCATCGGACCCTGGCGTCTGTTTCGACCGATCCGCCGCCCCGGCCCGACGGCGCGCCGGGCCTGGTCTTTATCGGCGACGTGGCGAACCCGGAGCACACCTTCCACACGCACGCCCCGCTGGAAGGAAAACGCGTGCTCTACTGCGGGGCAAAACATGGAGTCGCCAAAGCGCGCCGCGCCGTGCAGCGGTTCGGAGGCAAGTGTATTGCCCGCCCCATGATTCAACTGGAAATCAATGATGAAGCCCGGTCGTGGGTGCCGGCGGCGCCCGAATTTGACGACATTTTGATCACCTCCCCCGCCTGCGCCCGGCTGTTTCTCGACGCCTGGACGGAAAACGTGCTGGATCTGCGCTCAATCCCGAGGCTGCTCCTCTGCGGCCCCGGCACGGCGGCAGTGTTCGAGGAGCGCGGCATCGTTCCGGATATTGTTCCGGAGCGCGCGTTCGGCGCGGAGGGGTTGAATGAAGAACTCGCCCGCCTGGACCTGGAAGGCAGAAAACTGCTTCGATTGCGTTCGGACAAGGGTACCCCCGCCGTGGCCGAGGAGCTTCGCTCGCGCGGCGCGTGCGTCGAGGATGTCGAGTTTTACAGAAACCGCGCCTTGACCTATGACCATATTCCGGAGGCCGATGCCGTCGTTTTTACCAGTGCGTCCTCCGTAAAGGCATTCCTGCAGAACGCATCGGCCAAGGTTCTGAACAACAAACTCGCTTGCGCTATCGGCAAGCCGACAGCCGACGCCCTGGAGCAATCCGCCCAAATCCGCAATCCCCTCATCCCCCCGGAGTGTACAATTCCATCCTGCATCCAAGCCATTGCAGGCGCCTATACCGTGTCCAAGATGACAGCCCTATGAACACAAATGCAAGAGGGAAATACTATGATACCGAATGACTCTTTCAATCCATCCACGCGTTTGCGCCGCCTTCGGCGCTCCGCAACCATGCGCGACATGCTTTCCGTCCCCATGCCAGGACCGGAAAAGTTCATCTATCCCGTGTTTGCAACCTCGGGGACCGGCGTAAAAGACCCAATCGAAGCCATGCCGGGACAATGCCGCTGGAGTGTGGACCGCCTCCCGGAAATTGTCGAGACGGTTGCGTCGCAAGGGGTGCGCTCCGTCTTGCTCTTTGGCGTGCCCGAATCGTCGACCAAATCCGAAGATGCGGCGCAGGCATACAGCGCCGACGGACTCGTCCCCGCGGCAATACAGACCCTCCGGCGAGAATTTCCGGATATCCAGATTTTTACCGATGTCTGTATTTGCGCCTACACTGCCGACGGGCACTGTGAACTTCCCCACGACTCGGCCGCCCAACGCAACGACCGTACGCTCGACGTGCTGGGGAAAATGGCCGTTTGCCACGCGCAAGCGGGGGCGGATTGCGTTGCCCCAAGCGCAATGATGGACGGACAAGTTGCCGCGATTCGGCAATCGTTGGACCAAGCAGGCCTTGCGGACTGCGCAATCATGAGCTATTCCACGAAATTCGCATCCGCCATGTACGGTCCGTTCCGCGATGCCGCGGGCTCCGCACCGGGACACGGGGACCGGTCAAGCTATCAAGCCGATTACCGCGACGCCCGCACCGCTATCCGCGAATCACATGCCGACGCGGCCGAGGGCGCCGACATCCTCATGGTCAAACCGTCCCTGTTCTATCTCGACCTCATTCACCAGCTCCGAGAATCGACGGACCTCCCCGTCGCCGCCTACAACGTGAGCGGGGAATACGCCATGCTCTGCGCATCCGCCGAAAAAGGCTACGGCGACCTCAAAGGCATGGTCCGAGAATCTATCTACGCCCTCGCCCGTGCCGGCACCGACATCGTCATCTCATACTGGGCCAATCAATACAAAAACCTACTTGGATAAATCGTGTTGTAAGGGCATAAAAACCTCAGGAGGAGTATGATGCAAGATTCGGAAACACTATTTGAACGGGCTTGCAAGGTGACGCCGGGGGGGGTAAACAGCCCCGTGCGCTCGTTTGGAGCGGTTGGGGGGACGCCGGTCTATCTGCAGGAGGGACGGGGCGCGCGCGTCACGACCGTTGAGGGCCGGGAGCTGATCGACTTCTGCGGTTCGTGGGGTCCGCTCCTGCTTGGGCACGCGGATTCCGAGGTGGTTCGCGCGGTATGCCAAGCCGCAGAAAGGGGAACCACCTTTGGAACCAACACGGCCGCCGAAGTGGAATTCGCCGAACGCATCTGCGAGGCAATCCCGTCCATGCAGCAGGTGCGTCTGGTCAACTCCGGAACCGAGGCCACCATGACCGCGCTGCGCCTCGCGCGGGGGTACACCGGGCGGTCGAAGGTGCTCAAGTTCGACGGCTGCTACCACGGCCATGCCGACTACCTGCTCGTGTCCGCCGGCAGCGGCCTGCTGACCGGCGGCATCGCGTCCTCCGCCGGGGTCTCCCCGCGAGCGGCCGAGGAGGTGCTCGTCGCCCCCTACAACGATCCGCAGGCCGCTGACCGCATTGTCGCGGAACAAGGTGACGATCTGGCCGCGATCATTGTCGAGCCGATTGCCGGGAACATGGGCTTGGTCGAACCTGCGGAAGGGTTTCTGCAGACTCTCCGCAACGCGGCCGACCGCAGCGGCGCGGTGTTGATTTTCGACGAAGTAATCACCGGTTTCCGGCTCGGCCCCACCAGCTACGGCACGCTTGCGGGTGTGGAACCCGACTTGACTTGCCTGGGCAAGATCATCGGCGGCGGGCTTCCCATTGGAGCGGTCGGCGGTCGACGCGAGATCATGCAGTGCCTGGCCCCGTGCGGGGAGGTCTATCAGGGCGGCACGCTCAGCGGCAATCACGTAGCCATGGCCGCCGGCCTGGCAATGCTGCGGCGCATTGTCTCACAACCTCCCTACGCACAGATTGCGAACTGCGCAGACCATCTTGTTCGCGGGGTTCGCAACGCGGCCGAGAAGGCGGGGCGTGATATTCGGGTCAATTCGGTCGGGGGAATGTTCACGATCTTCTTCCAGGCCGGTCCGATTCGCAATCTCGCCGACGCCAAGCAATCGGATACCGCCGCTCACGGGCGCTTCTTTCACGCCATGCTCGAACGCGGGTTTTACCTGCCGCCGTCCCAATTTGAAGTGGCGTTCATCTCCGCCGCGCACACTGAGGCGGATATCGACGCCTTTGCGGCCGCCGCCGCGGAGGCCCTGACAGAATGAGCGGACACCTCACAGTACTGGGTTGCGGAGTGGAACCGGCGGACTGCACCGACCGGCACCGCCAAGTCGTCAAGACGGCCGACATCCTCGCGGGAGGACAACGGCTGCTTGCCTGGTTTCCCGAGTTCGAAGGCGAGAGGGTGTGCATCGGGGCGCGCGCCGCGGATACCGCACGGGACTTGGCCACCCGCGCCGAGACCGAGCGCGTAGTGGTACTGGCGTCGGGGGATCCCCTGTTCTTCGGGATCGCCCGCTTGTTTCTGCCGCTGATGCCATCCGAAGCACTAACGATTCTGCCGAATTGCACGGCGGCGCAGGCCGCGTTGGCACGACTGCACATGCCATGGGCGGAAACGCGGTTTTTCTCCGTTCACGGTCGTTCTTTCCCCCTGCCGTGGGATCGCATTCTCCGCAGTCCGTCGGCCGTGGTTTATGGCGACCGTCGACGCACACCCGCGACCATTGCTGCGGAGCTGGTGGAGCAATTTCCGCCCGCTTCGCGCCGACGCGCGGCGATCCTGGACAGCTTGGGCGGCGAAGAAAAAATCACGGAAGGCACGCTTGCGGAACTGACGGGCGTCAGCTGCACTCCGCTGTCCCTGCTGGTTCTCCGGGAAAACTCGGAAATTTCGTGTTGCCCTGCGCCCTGTCTGCCGCTGGGACAGCCGGACGACGAGTTCGACCATGAACGCGGCCTGATCACGCACCCGGAAATCCGCGCGGTGGTGCTGGCCAAGCTGCGACTTCGTCCCGGCGTGCTGTGGGATTTGGGCGCAGGCAGCGGATCGGTTGGCGTGGAAGCCGCGGGCCTTTGCGAACATCTGGCGGTGTTCGCCGTGGAAGGCAAACAGCAGCGCTGCGAACAAATCCGGCAAAACGCGAGCGCGGCGGGACGGAACAAGGTGGAAGTCATCCACGACGACATCCTCGCCGCCATCCCGCAAATCCCCGCGCCGGACAGCGTGTTTGTCGGCGGCGGCGGCGCGAAGGTGAGCGAGATCGTCGAACAGGCGTTCCGGGCACTGCGTCCGGGCGGCGTCCTCGTCGCCACCGCCGTGATGGAAGAAACCCGGACGGCCCTGATGTCAACGCTGCCCGAAACTCAGCCGGAGGTTCTCGAAATTGCCATCCGCCGCCGCACGTCCCTCGGCCCCGGTCACCGCATGAACCCCGAAAACCCCATCCACCTGATCACATTTGTCAAGGATGGCGAAAAAAAGATTTAAGGCAAGAAAATTGTCCGGCAGGAAAATGGAAAAGGCAGAAAAACTCTATGAACACAAAATTTGGTTGGATTGCAACCGTACTGCGGCCATCTTGGCTGCAGAGAACGTCACAACAGGCAGGGATGCCCGTTG
>JBMCIU010000022.1:0-12485 GCA_048616755.1 Verrucomicrobiota bacterium | reverse complement strand
CGTTGATACTAAAAGCCATTGCGAACTCAACTGACCGAATCCAACCAAATTTTGTGTTCATAGCCTGCGAGCGCTTTTCCGGAATAGGGATCGACAGCTATGCGGATTTAAGTAATTCAAAAAAGCCTTTTCTGGCAGCGGTCGCAGTCAAAGTCGTCATTGAGGACACCCTTTAATTTGTACACGTTTTAGTACATCCAAAACATAGCTCAATGATGTCCGGCGTCAATTAGGGTGGCACTGCGGCGCGCGATAGCGCGTCCGTAGCAGCCGCTTCTTCGGCTATTGCCTTATCTGTCGGTATCCCTGCGCCATTCCCGCATCGCAAGACTGGAAGATACGCCGGTCTTCGTGCGGAACCAGCTTCAGTATCCAACCCAACCCCATACCCGCTTCCTCAACCGCCTTGTCATGCTTTTTGCCTTGGGCGATGTGCTTTTCGTAAAGGGCTATCAAAGGTGAATTAAACCTGACTGTAGCTTCGGTTTCGATGCTTTTCCACTTGTGCGAAAGGTGATTTGCGATGTCGTATAAAAACTGTATAATATGCGCTAACCGAGAGTTGTATGCTTACTTAGGGGGCGTATCCGCAGAACTCCTTGTAGAGTAAATTTCCGTCTCCATTTTTCCGTCAAAAAATCTTTGCGCTTTTAGCGAACTTCTGTTCAAGACAAACAAAAGCGCAAAGCGATAGTACTACAGGGCTATGAACACAAGATTTGGTTGGATTGCAACTTTACTGCGGTCATCTTGGCTGCAGAGAACGTCACAACAGGCAGGGATGCCCGTTGATACTAAAAGCCATTGCGAACTCAACTGACCGAATCCAACCAAGTTTTGTGTTCATAGCTACAGGGATCCCCGCCTGTAAAAACCGAATTCGATTTAGAACGATATAACTGACAGGCTGCGAGACATGGCGGCTGCTACGGACAATTCAATTACGGACGGGCGGATTCACAAGGCGATTCTGCGGCTGGCGCTGCCGACCTGGGCGTCGTTTTTTGCTCATGACTTGATGGGTGTCGTCGATATGTTCTTCGTCGGCAAGCTGGGCGCGTCGGCGGTGGCGGCGGTCGGTTTGAGCGGTGCGATGATTGGGATTATTATCATGCTTGCGCAGAGCGTGACGGTGGGAACGACGGCACTGGTGGCGCAGGCGTTTGGTCGGGGCGATTCGTCTCGCGCGAGTCAAGTTGCGGCGCAGGGCGTGAGCATGGCCTTGGGGCTGTCGGTGCTGTTGGCGGCGGGGGGTATCCCCCTGGCGCCGGCTATTGTTCGGCTGATGGGCGCCGAGGGAGATGTAATCTCGGGGGGGACGGTATATCTGCGCATTTTGTGCGGCACGGGGTTCACGATGTTGCTCGGCATCGCCTTCAGCGCCGCGCTGCGCGGCGCGGGCGACGCGACTACGCCGTTTCTAGGCATGATTGTCGGGAATATCGTCAATCTGGTTTTGGATCCGATTCTGATTTTCGGCTGGGCGGGGATTCCCGCGCTGGGTGTGGCCGGATCGGCGTGGGCGACGATGATCGGGCGGGGCACGGCCATGCTTTTTATGGCGCATGCGTTTTTTGTGTCGAGTCGCGGCACGATTCAGCTGCATGTGCGGGATTTGGCGCCGCATGTGAGCACCATGCGAACCATTGCCGGGATCGGTTTGTTCTCGTCGGGGCGTGTTTTGGTGCGCAATATCTCGATGCTGCTGATCATGCGGTTGGCGGCCATGTTCGGGACGGCGGCACTGGCGGCCTTCGGATTGTGTTTTCGGCTGCAGATGATGATTTTTGGTCCGACCATGGGGTTTAGTGTGGCGGCGTCGACGGTGGTGGGGCAGAACATCGGCGCCCATCAGCCGCTCCGAGCCACGCGGGCGGGCTGGATCGCGACCACGATGGCTTTTTGCGTGGTTGCGGTGATCGCAACTGTTTTCTGGGCGGGGGCGCCGTGGATTTTGCCGCTGTTCAATGATGATCCCGCGGTTTTGTCGCACGGGATCGTCGGGTTGCGCTGGCTGTCGGTTTCGTTCGCTTTCATGAGCATGGCGATGGTGTTGAGTTTTGCCATGAATGGTGCGGGCGACACGTTGCGCCCCATGTTGGTGACCGGTGTCGCCCTGTTGGTTTTCGGCGTGCCGCTGGCCTACGGGTTGGCCCTGTGGTGGGACAGCATGCTGGGATTGTGGGTGGGCGTATTCGCGTCCAACGCCTGCGTGGGGCTTTTGTCCGCCTGGATCTTCCATTGCGGCGCCTGGAAAGAGGTCGGCAGGCGAAATGCCGTCCGCGAAGAAGCCCTTCAAGATGAAGCCTTCCCGGCATAAGCCTTTCGCCGGTCTGCATGGTGTTATAGTATTATCATGCTTTCAGTTGAAAATCGTCGTGATGCATACCGGTAGGTGAGGCCAAAAAGTCAATGTCTCGTTCGAGAAGGGCTGGTGTGCCGGCCCACAACTGGGGTACAGTATGGCTGCTGAAGCCGAACAATCCGAGGTGCTGTTGAATGGTGAGAAGCCGTCCCCGGGGCTTCTCGCGCAAATGGCTGCGGCATTGGGGGATTCGGCCGTTCTGGCGGCGCACGGGGGTTTTCTATTGCGTGCGGCGTGGGGCAAGGATGAGTTTCATGTTGGGATCGTGCCGGTTGTGGTGGAGGGAAAGCGGAGCTATCATTTTGCCATGGATTTTCCGGATGCGCCGGTGTCCCTGACCGGTTTTGTGGAGACGGATGGGCGCTTGTCGATCTTTCTTGCTCGTCCCGGGCGCGCCGCAGAGCTTTCCTCGGAAGAGCGGGAGCTGGGACGGTCTCTCTATGAACACTTCGCTCGCTTTTTGCTGGAGGCGGGCGCCAATCCGGAAACCGAGTTGCATGAACTCACGCAGCAGGCTCTGTGCGAGGCGGGATTGGTCGATTCCGCCCCCGCGACGCTGGGCGAACTTGCCGACATGTTGCGGAAACCGTAATCCGACGACTACCCCGGTTTTTCGGCGGTTTTTTGGGTGAGCAGGGATACCACCACCAGGGTGATAAAGCTCAGAGGAATGGAAATGATCCCCGGATTGTCCAGGCCAATGGGAGCTGCCGCACGATCCAGGCCATAACGCTCGAACATGAAGGGCGATACCAGGATCAAACCAAGCGCTGCTACAATGCCGACCGTGATCGAGGCCGCTATACCCTTCGACGTCGTCTTCTTCCAGAAGAGCAGCATTATAATGGCCGGAAGATTCGCCGAGGCCGCCACCGCAAAGGCCAATCCTACGAGGAACCCGACGTTCATCCCCTTCATAAGTATGCCCAGGAGGATTGCGAGAATGCCGACCACCACCGCCGCGATTTTTCCGGCTCTCACCTTGCCCTTGTCGGTCATCTTGATCTTAAGGAGAATGTCCATGATGTCGTGTGCCACCGCGCCGGAGGAAGCCACGATGAGCCCGCTGACTGTTCCCAGAATTGTGGCGAACGCGATCGCCGAGATGCAGGCGAAGAGGAATACCCCCATCGCTTTGGCCAACAGCGGCGCCGACATGTTGCTGCTTTGGACATCTACGACGCCGTTGACCATCGCGCCAAGGCCCATGTAGATGGTCAGAATGTAGAAGAAGCCGATTGCGGCGATTGCTACAATGGTGGACTTTCGAGCATCCCGAGGACTCGGGACAGTGTAGTACCGGATCAGTACATGGGGCAGGGCGGACGTGCCTAAAAACAGGGCGAGCATCAGCGATACGAAGTCCAGCTTCTGGATCGGCGTGGCCCCCTCGTGGATCTTGAACTTTCCGGATCCGGGACGAAGAATCCGGCTGCCCGGCGTAGGCTCCTGGTAGTAGACCGCGACCGTGTCGCCGCCGTTGCTCAGAGTCTCTTTCTTGAAAAGGATGACGGTGCCCTTTTCCAGCAGCCGCAAAAACTCGAGGGGGCCGACTGGGCCGGTCTTCTCCACGGACTTGCCGTCGACGATAATTTCGGACATGTGCCCCACCTGGTAGAACCGAGCCTCCTCCTTGGGCGCGCCATTGTAGAGCCAGCCGGCACTTTCCGTCTCGGTAATCGACAGGGTTTCCTTCAGGACAGTCTGGCCGTCCTCCGTGTGCAGGGACCACCATGTGTCGTAGTCTTCGCCTTCGAGTTTGACGAATGTTCGGCCGTTTTTGGTATGCTGGGCCATCACGGAGACTCCTTCCGCATCCACGGAGGTGACCGTTCCGTCCACCACCTCGACCGGCAGCGTTGCGAAGTCGTGGTACTCGGGGTAGGGCTTTGTGGACAACCCCTTGAAACACACCATGATGGTCAGGATGGTGGAGAAGAGGATCAGCAAGCCGCCTTTGAGGAATTGCACATAGGTTGTGGATGCCATGCCCGCCGTGGCGACGATAAAGATCACGATGCCTCCGACGAGCGTCACGCCCATGTAGTGCGGCAGTCCCAGCAGGGGGGTGACCAGCGCGCCGGCGCCGACCATCTGGGGGAGCAGATAGCACACCGACACAACCAGCGTGCTGACCGCGGCCATCAACTGGATTCCCTTTGACTGGAAGTTGGCGTCCAGGGCGTCGGCGAACGTGTACCGTCCCAGTCTCTTCATGGGTTCGGCGACAACGAACAGCGCGACGACCCAGCCGGCCAAAAACCCGATCGAATACAAAAATCCGTCGTATCCGACCGTCGCCAGAAGCCCGCAGATGCCCAGAAAGGATGCCGCCGACAGATAGTCGCCCGCGAAGGCAATGCCGTTTACTCCCCAATGGATCGTCCCTCCCGCGGCAAAATATCCGTGGGAGGACTGGGCTTTGCGGGCCAGGTGCTTGGAAAGAACCAGAACGAATAGGACAAAGGCGGCAAAAATGCCAATGGCGAAAAACGAGGTTTCGTAGATCATTGGGAAACCTCGTCGCCGGACTTGGCATTCATCCGGTCTTCCATCCGGTTGCAAATTGCGTTATAGATCAATCCCAGCACAATGGCCACAACGATCAGCACCATTCCGTAGGTGATGGCGAGATTGACGCCGAACAACCCCGGCCCCGCCATGAGCTCGGGTTTGATCGCATTAATTAGGACGAATCCCGCGTAGAGAACGCAGTAGACGCCGAACATCCAGACGCCCAAACGCGCCTTTGCTGCGGACGCGTGGTCCGTTTCGTTTTCTCGGGGGGCCGGTTCGTGAAGCATGCCGCCGATTCCTCTGTCATGCCCACACAGAGACCACCCACCAACCGTGCAGGGAGTCGCCGACATGGACTTTGCCGGTTCTAAGTCATAAAATCAAGAAAGGCGAAATATACTGTACTAGAATGGCAAATCAATCAAAGCGTTGGTTTGTGCAGCGCTGCGGAATTAGTTTTGGTCGATTGCTTCGGGCTGGCGGGGGCGGGCTCAGGAGTGACCTCCCTAACCTCCGTTTCGAAATCTGCGGGGTGAAACGGACGACACCGAAGACGCTCCTTTCCGCGGAAGGCAGAGCCACGATGAGGAACACCGACCTTCATAACCGCGCTGCCAACAGTTCCAGGGCTTCATCCTTCGTTGTCATGTGTCGTCCTGTTGGGAGGGAACCCTTGCAACACTGCGTCGGCGTGGCGAGCGTAGAGGCCGCGGATGTCGGTTTGATAGCGGCGCAGGATTTGCTCGGCCAGGTTGTCGCGGTCTCCGCAGCGATAGAGAGCGCGCGCCAGGATCAGTTCTCGCAGGCACAGGGTCCGGGGGAAGTTCGAGCAGGGATCGGTGTCGGTGAATTCCTTGTTAACGCGGGACTTGTCGAGGCTGTGCCCGGTCATGTCCGGTTTGTTTAACAGATCGGCCAAGGGCGGCGCCAGGTCGGAGGCGGCCAGAGCTTCGGCGGCCAGCGCAACGGCGCGGTGGTGCGACAGGGCATGGTCGGGGCCGAGTTGGCGAATTTTTTCGACGAGCACGTCGACTGCCCGGCTCGCGCCGGTCCGTCCGAGGGCGACGATGCGGCTGTCCAACGTGCTCATGCTGGGGCCGAACTGTCCCATGCCGCGGTAGTTCCAGCCCTCGTCCCATTCGGCGGCGGCAACGGCTTCGGCCAGGATATTCGCGCCGGCGACGTCGCCCAGCATGCCGAGGATGTGCGCGTAGGTTAGCGCTTTCTCGGCGCCGTTTTCATCTTTCGGATCGATCTCTCCGAGAGCGTCGTGCAGCAGTCCGACGGTTGTGTCAATGTCGGTCATTAATTTGGCCAACCCGTCCCAGTTGTCGGGGACGGTTCTGACCGCTTCGCGGAGTTCCGCCTTGCTAAAGGGGTAGGAATCGGAGTCGGTAAGCACTCGTTTGGGCAGGCACCACATGTCGATGAGTCGCTTTTGGATGGCGCGCAAGTCCACGTCGCGCACGTCAACGGTTTGGCGCGCGGCTGCGGCGGCCAGCAGTCCCACGGCGCAGCCTTGGTTTTGCAGGCACGGCTGCATGCGGATAATCGGCATGGCGTCACGGTGTCCGCCGGCGGCCAGACCGGTTACAATGATCCCGCGCAGATCCAGCGGCAACAAGGTTCGCAGAGGCACGTCCACGGTGAGTTCCGAGCGGTCCGGCGGATTGAGCAGAAAATACGGATGGACGGTGAAGCCGTGGCTGTCGAAATTGCTGCGTCCGATCATGATCGTATCCGGAAAGGTGCGATGGTTAATGTGGTCGACCGGATCGAGCATGAGTTCGGGCACGATGCGTCTGCGTTCGCGCGTGTCGAGCAGTTGGCCGAAGTCATAGGCGTCGGCAAAGCGCTGACGGCCGACGACGAACATGCGCCAGGCGTCGACGAGGTCGCCGTCGTCGGCAAAGGTGTAATCGGTATTGGTGTAGGACTTGCCCAAGTTGCGCGGCGGCAGGCCGGATCCCTGCAAGCCCGCGTTCTCGTCGTTGATGTACATGCAGCGCGCGCCCGCGGCGGCTGCGACATCGGCATTGCCGGTGGAATCAATTATTGTATGCGCGCGAATCAGGCCGCGTCCATGGGGGGTAATGACGACGACGCCGGTGACGGTATCGTGCCGCACCTCGGCGCCGCAGGCGGTGACGCCCATGCGGATGTCCGCTCCGGCTTGGCGCATCTGTCGGCGAAGCCACTCGGCTTTGCCGACGGTATCCACTTTGGCGCCGATTTCCCGAACGCCCGCATCGATTTGGGCGGTAAATCCGCCTCGGTAGCCGTGGTAGTATCGGCCAATGAGCCCGGCAGTCATCACCCCGCCAATCTCGTGCAGCGGCTCGATGACCAGGGTGCGCGCGCCTTCTCGCGCCGCGTTGAGCGCTGCAGGTGCGCCCGCGGTGCCTGCGCCTACCACCAACACGTCGGTCTCCGCAAGTATCGGCAGATCTTTTGTCCAGGTCGAGACGGTTTTGAGGAGTTGGGCCGTTGGGCGCAGCCCGTTGAGCAGTTCGCGGCTGTCCGCAAAATCCGTGTCGTATCGGTTGCCGGCGACATGGATGTCGCCGATAATTTCCCTGCGTTCCGCGGATTCCGCGGCGAGATGTCCGAGACGCTCGCCGCAGGTGATGATGGCGTCGGGGCGAAGCAGCTCGCGGGCCGCTTGACGCGACAGGTCGGCTTGGTCGCCAAGCACATGCAGGTGTCCGATGGTGCCGTCCGGCTCGAAAACGGCCAGGTCCAGATCTTCCGCGCCGGGCCAGTTTTCCACACGCGCGCAGCCAAACTGGTGGCGCGGCGAGACTTCGAACAGTTTTTCGGACGCGTCCAGTTGGCCGGGATGGAATGTCCGGTCGCGCGCGGTTTGTTCGGCTTCGGCCAGATCCGCCCAGGAACCATCCCGCATTGCAATGGGAACCGAGTATTCAATCACGGGGTGTTCCGTGCCCTGATCGTCAACCACCGTGCGCTCGAGGAAGCGGTGGGTGATCCCACCCTTGCCGCAAACGGGTTCGCCGCCGACCACGATGCGCGTGAAATCGTGCACGCCGGAGGGATAAGCTGTGAAGCCCGCGCCGGCCATGCGGGCTACAACGGCGTGTTCGGAGGCGTCGATGATGTGCTTGCCCGTTACGGCTTGTCGACCGCAGCGGTTGGCGATGACCACGCCGGCGGGCCGCGCTTTATCGTCGAGAATCAGATCCGACACACGACTGCCGAAGACAAATTCGATCCCGGAATCGAGCAGGGATTCGTCCAGCGTGCGCTTGATGTGCATGGGGGTGACGGGTGCGTTTTCGGGAAACAGGCGGCGCGCCAGGTCGGTGCCCGGTGTTTCAGGAGCGTCCGAAAACAGGCGCAGGGTGGCGCACAAATCCTCGCCCAAGTAGGTGTAGGGTGCGATCAGCCACACCGACGCTCCGGTTTGACGCGCGGCGATTGCCGCCGCCACAGCGCCGCAGCCGCCGCCGATCACTACTACATCCGCTTCGCCGACAATCGGAATCTCGCGTGTTCCTTCAAGCATGTTCAATCCTTGGGTTTCGTGGTGAGTATCGATCTTGTGTTTTGGGAAAGTACTTTACCATTGATTCGTGATTCGGCCATGATGGTTGTGCAGAGGTTGTGGAGTAGGGCCTGTCACGCCGAGCCTAGCCCCGATGGCAGCCTCGGCGAGACAGCCACTACAGTTTCTCGTCATGGTGTTCAACTTGCGAGATCGTTGATCCGAGGATTGAGCACAAAATCAGACTCGGTGCGAGACAAAGTGCGAGACAAAGGGAGCTGTTTTTGCAAAATGCGCATTTTTTAGAGTAAATTCAGTGTTCGTAACCGTTCACGGTTCAGGGTTCACGGTTCTCGATTCTCGCATTGAAAAAGGACTGGATGCCCAAAGGGGGAGCATCGTCCCATGAAAATTATCCGTGTTCATCCGTGTTCATCTGTGGTTAAACAAAATCAAGGGAACCATGGATAAACACGGAAGGACACAGATTTCTGGAACCGGGAACCGCGAACCGTGAACGGCTACCTGTGTTCAAGGGGTGGCAACTTTAACAACAGCAGGTATGTTGTGGGTTTTTGCATTTGGATCGGCTGCTTCCATCCCGTGACGGGATGGGCGCGGTTGCTCACAACGAGTTCAGCAAGGAGTTTTCGATTATGTTTTCCGTATTATCAGCGTATCTCGTGCCGCTGGCCCAAGCGCCCGGCGGGCAGGGACCAGGCGGTTTGCTCGGGTCGCCCATCATTCCACTGGTGCTTTTTCTGGTGATCATGTATTTTCTGCTGATTCGTCCGCAGAATAAAAAGATGAAGGACCATCGCGAGTTGCTCAATCGCCTGAAGGCGGGGGATGAGATCGTTACCAGCGGTGGAATTCACGGCACGATTACCGGCGTGAAGGAGAACGAGTTGCAGGTGCGCATTGCCGAAAATGTGGAAATCACGCTTGCCCGCGCCGCGGTTTCGCGGCTTCGCGAGGAAGAGAATGAAGTCAGTGGCGCGCCGGCCCAAAAAGGTGCGAAGAAGTAGCAGCCCACTCTTGGTTCGGGGTATCCCGACCGTTTTTTTGTAGAACCCCTTATTCGGATTTACCGTTATGAAAAGTTCTTTAATCTGGCGTTTTGCTCTGATTGTCGTGGTGATCGTCGCCTGGACGGTGTCGTTGTTTCCGCTGCATGACCGCGAGGTTCACGCCATATTCCAAAAGATGGCTCGACCGCAGGTTGAGGATCTGCAGCAACAGGCGGATTCCGCTCGCGAAACCGTTGAGAAGCTCCAAGCCAAGCTGGAAGACGCTGAAGAGGGCAGCCGCAAAGCCGAGAAGCTGTCCGAACAATTGGCCGAGGCGCAAGCTGAAGCCGATGAAGCCGAAGAGTTGCTCGAACAGTACGACGAATTGATCGAAACCGTGGAAAAGCTCGATGACCAACATCCGGAATGGGCTTGGTATCGGAAATACGACGAAGCGGCAAAGAGAGGCGCGGACCGTCGAGCGATCCGCCTGCGCGAATTCGTGCCCGTGCCGCTTCAACCCTCAGCCTCCAATAATCTCGTCCTCAGTCGCGTGCGCAACAAGGCAGCCGGCAAGCTTCGCCTGGGCTTGGATCTGCAGGGCGGAACCGAGTTCATCATCGGCTTCGACGCCGACGAGATCAAAACCAACGAACCTCCAGAGCGCATTCGCGATCAGATCATTACCATCCTGAGCAACCGCGTCGACAGCATGGGAGTCGCCGAACCGGAAATCAAAGCGACGGGAAAAACCACAATCTCGCTGCGCATGCCCAGTGTGACGGAGGACAGCAAGGCCGATATCCGGCGGACAATCAAGCAAACCGCCAAACTCAATTTTCATCTCGTTCACGAAAACAATCAAGATCTTGCAAACCAGTACCGGGAGTCGCCGGAAGACTTCGAGGCGCCGTTGGGATATACCCGAAAAGAGATGGAGATCGAGAGGGATGGCGACATTCAAACCGAAATCCTATTCATTAAACGTCGACCCACCGACGTGAAGGGAGAGGACGTCAGTCGGGCGAATGCCTCTTTTGGCGAGTTCGGGAGCTACTCTATCAGTCTGGAATTCACCAGTGAGGGCGCCCGGAATTTCTCCACCGTAACCTCCGATAATGTCGGCCGGCGACTCGCTATCGTGCTGGACGGCAAAGTCTACAGCGCACCCAATATTAACGAGGCAATTAGTGGTGGGCGAGCGGAAATCACCGGCAGCTTCAGCCCCGAGGAGGCACAGCGTCTGGCCGGTGTGATTTCCGCCGGCAATCTGCCGGTTTCGATTTCCATCGACAGTGAATTCGGCACCGATCCCACGTTGGGGAAAGACTCCATTCGCAGCGGCGTTATATCCACAATATGGGGTCTGGCGGCCGTAGTTGTCTTCATGCTTTTCTACTACCGGATCGCAGGCGCAGTAGCCATCCTTGCTTTAGCTGTCAATATCCTTCTTGTGCTGGGAACACTGACCTTGGCCGGGGCCACGATCACCCTGCCGGGAATTGCCGGAATCGTTCTGACCATCGGTATGGCGGTCGACGCCAACGTGCTCATCTTCGAGCGCATTCGCGAAGAGCGCAAACACGGCAAGACCTTGTGGAACGCTCTCAAGGCCGGTTACAACCGCGCCTTTGTGACGATTGTCGACGCCAATCTGACCACGCTGATTACCGCGCTGATTCTATTCCATGTGGGTACCGGCCCAATCCGTGGCTTCGCCGTAACGCTGAGCATTGGCATTTTGGCGAGCATGTTTACCGCGCTGTTCATGACGCGGGCGATTTTTGATCTGCTGATCAGCCAGGGTTGGGTGGCCAAGTTGTCCATGTTCTCGTTATTTGAGAATCCGAACTTCAAATTCCTGAATGTGCGCAAGATTGCCGTGAGCATATCCGTCGCCGTTTTGCTTATATCGCTGGGGACGGTCCTAGTGCGCGGGCGCGACGCGCTCAGCATCGACTTCACCGGCGGTACGGCGGTAGCTCTGCAGCACGAAAGCGACGCCCCTCCGACCATTGCGGACATTCGCAAGGTGCTCCAAGACGCCGGATTCGGAGAGGTGCGGCCCGGCTACAAGTCCGCCGCCCAGGAAGAAAGCCGCTTGCTTGAAATCTCATTGCCCGAGCGCTCGACGGACGAGGCGCAGGCGGATCCGGTCGACATCGCCAACGCGCTCAACGAAGCGTTTCCGGAGGCGAACTTCACCATTGGTCAGGAGAACCGCATCGGCGGTCTTGTCGGCAAGCGGTTTCAGCTAAACGCGCTTTTGGCCGGCGTGCTGGCTGCCGTGGCGGTGATTCTCTATATTTCCTTCCGTTTTGAGTTCACCTACGGTGTTGCTGCCGTGGTTGCTTTGGTTCACGACGTGCTGATTGCCATGGGCATCTACTTGTTGTGTGGCCGCCAATTGTCGCTGACTGTGGTGGCGGCGCTGCTGACCATCATGGGATATTCGCTGAACGATACCATTGTTGTCTTTGACCGAATTCGCGAGGATCTGGCCTTGATCACCAAGGGGACATACCGCGACATCATCAACATCAGCATCAATCAGACGCTGTCGCGGACGGTGTTGACTTCGTTGACCACCCTACTTGTGGTGGTCATCTTGTTCCTCTTCGGTGGCGGAGCGATCAACGACTTTGCCCTGATTATGCTCATTGGCGTGATCGTGGGTACCTACTCCTCCATCTTTGTCGCCAGCTCGATGGTGGCAATTTGGCACAAAACCTCGCGCCAACACGCCGAGCAGTAGCCGCAAAACCAGCCCGCACGCAGCGCGCGCGCTGGAGCGCGAGAGTCCTCTCGAGCCCCGCCGGTTGTCGCATGGCGAGGTCGGTCGACCGTCCCCCCGAAACCAGTCGCCGTACCCGGACCCGCTGAGAGGGCGAGAGTCCTCTCGAGCCCCGCCGGTTGTCGCATGGCGAGGTCGGTTGCTTGCACCGGAAAACGCGTCGCATTTCAGTGGACAGACACGCGGGGCGCCAATATCGACGCGCCCGGCTCGACAGGAGTCTCGCCCTCCAGGGCGGTTTGCTGGAGGGCGAGAGTCCTCTCGAGCCCCACCGGTTGTCGCATGGCGAGGTCG
>JBMCIU010000021.1:0-12604 GCA_048616755.1 Verrucomicrobiota bacterium | reverse complement strand
AAGTTGACAAGCCCTCCCGGTTGACTAAGGTATAGGTACTGAGGCTTGGCCTCCTAGACCCGGCAAATCGTACGGCAACAGCAGAGCACCCATGGCAACGGCACCGGACAGCGAAAAAGACATTGAATATACGGGCGGTTCCTCCCTCAACGGGGAGAGCAAAACGGGTCCTTCCGTCGACCACAATCCCGCGAAGAAAAACCAACGCCTCAAGAAAGCGGCGGCGGGTCTGTTTGCGGCGTGCGCAATCGCGCTGTTCATCCGGATTGGATGCGGACCTCCGCAACGCCAACTAGACCATGCCGCCGAAGCCGCGCGTTTGCAGAGGGACGCCCGAATCCTGGCGGCGGCACTTCGCGAGAGCGGCTCGTATGACGAGGTCCTGCTGCTCACGCGTCCCCCGCGAAGCTCCGGCTACGTCCCCGAACTAGTGAAAGCCGCACGCAAAGGGCTCCGGCAAGGTTTCGACGGCGGCATTGAAATTGCAGCCGCGGACGCGCCAAAATTCACCGAGGAAGTGGCCACGCGCTCCTCCGGAAAAGAGCTGAAAGACCTGCCCGACCTCTCCAAGTGGCTGCCCCCCATTGGCTACTGGTTCGACGGCGAGGTCCTTGCGGACATAATCGAGGCCCACCCCGAGTGCGATCTGATCATCTCCATGGTGGGACTTCCGCAGACACCGGATTTGGCGTCCGTACTGGACACGCCAATTGTACCCGACAACGCCGTGCCGCATTTGGCCATCCTCAGGGGACCCCTGCCCGGCAAGGCTGACACTCGCCGTCTGTTTGAACGAAACACCCTGATTGCGGCCGTGATTCAGGGCAGCTGCTGGGCATCGGAGTATCCGGAAAGTGCGGACGCCGAATTTCAATCCGAATTTCAGGCCAACCGCTCGCTCCTGACCCAAAACAATTGGCAAAAGGCGCTGCAAGTCTGCCCCGACCTGCTGAATCAGCCCAGTGATTTGGTCGAATAGACCATTGGAGACTACCATGCAAACCGCTCCCCCAACCCATCGCACGCGAGGCCGCAAGAGGAACACCCTTGGCTTCACACTGATTGAACTGCTCGTGGTGATCGGCATCATTGCCATCCTGGCATCCCTGCTGCTGCCCACACTGCGCAGCGCCATGGGCCGCGCCAAAACCACCTCCTGCCAAAACAAAGTCCGCCAAATCATGATCGCCGTGGAACTCTTTACCCAAGAACACGACGACACACTCGCCCCAATCAGCGCCCCCCTGTTCACCGAACACTACAACCCCTATTTGGAACAGGACAACGACTACTGGCTGTGTCCGTCCGGAGATCCCGACCCAAACCCCATCTCCACGCCCAACGGACAAGTCCTGCACTACGGCGTCAACCACTACCACTACGGCAGCGGCGGCACCGTTGATCCCAACTACCTCAGTTCCCTGAGCGACACCAAAATCACAGAAGTCGCCGACCCCTCCCAGGCCATCTACTTGACGGATGCAGATCCGACAAGCTCACCCCACAATATCGGCGGCGCGCAGGACGGCTGGTCCGACGACGCCAACTGGCCCCTGACAAGCCTCAAACCCAACCGCCACGAATACCGCTTCTACAACGCCGGACACCTCGACGCCTCCGTCCACAAATATCCCAACGAACCCAGCCACAAACTCTGGGGCGTGCGCAAAGCACAATAGCTCTGGTATGGAGCCGTACACAACGGTGCCCTGAAGGGGCGCGACAAGACCTCGTCAACGCCAAAAAAAAAACGAAAGTGGATTTTGTGGCGCCGAACATCAAAATGATTCTGAAGCGCTGCATCCAGCGTAGAATCGGTTTAGCAATGTGCGGGGCGATGCGCTATATTTCTTACGTGCTCAGATTGCGCACATATAAAGTCGCGGATTTGTTTGGCTAAACGCATGACCGGCAAGGCGCAAAAACAAAGGAATATTCGCAATATTTGTTGTTTTGGCAACGCCGTGTGCCGCGATCCATCGGCGGTCAAAATGTGACGTTGTTTTTGCGTGAGCCCTCAGAACTCATGAATTGAAAAATCCCTATTTACAGCACGAGGCAAGGCATTTATGCAGTGGAAAGACAACTGGGAAGAAACGCAAAATCATTTTATCGATTGGTGGGCTCGCAAAGGAGTCGTACTGGGCACCTGGGGTGCTCAGCCCGCCGGCTCTCCCATTCATGAGCCGAATATGCAAAAGCCGCAAGTCAGCAAGCCGCACGAACAGTTTTTCGATCCCGATTTGCGCGCCAGGCTGGCTCATTATTCCCTGGCTTGTATGCGCTACCCGCTGGATTGCCTGCCGTTAACCGCACCCGACGTCGGCCCCGGCACCTTGGGGCTGTTTCTCGGTTGCGAAGCGGAGTTCGATGAGAAAAACATCTGGTACAAGCCGTGCATCGATCCGGATAACCCGGAGGACCACCCGGAAATCCGCTTCAACCCGGACACTTTTTGGTGGAACTACACGGAACGCACTCTGCGCCGCTCCATCGAGCTGGGACGGGGCAAGTACCTGGTTGGCTGTCCGGACCTGATTGAAAATATCGACACTCTGGCCGCCATGCGAGAGAGCCAGCTGCTCCTGTTCGACATGATTGAACGACCGGAATGGGTCGATCAAAAGCTGCAGGAAATCAATACCGCGTGGATTGAAGCGTTCCAGCGCATCTACGACATCACCCATGAGCCGGACGGCAGCTCGTCCTTCGGCGCCTTCCGAATCTGGGGACCCGGCAAAACCGCCAAACTGCAAAGCGATGCCTCCGCAATGATCTCTCCCGAAATGTTCGAGCGCTTCGTGGCGCCAATGCTGACCGAGCAATGCCAATACCTCGATCATTCCATATACCATTTGGACGGAACCCAGGCGATGGTGCATCTGGACTTGCTATTGGAAATCGAGGAACTGGACGCCATCGAATGGACCCCCCAGGCAGGCATCGAAGGTGGCTGTGATCCGCGCTGGTATCCGCTCTACCGGCAAATCATCGAGGGCGGCAAAAGCGTTCAGGTGATGGGCGGAAATCCCAGCGAAGTCCGCGATTTGCTCAATGCGGTCGGCACCAACGGCCTGTATATTTTCGCCGGGATGCACAACGATGAAACCGTCGAGGAACTCCGCCGCATTCGCAAGCAGTTCACCGGCAAGTAGAACGGTCGCTAAGGACTGTCATCCTTTCAGGTTGGCGATGGGGCGAAAGCGGACGATGCGGCGGCTGATGCCGCTGCGCACGGTGGCGTCGATCACTTCGTCCACGTCCTTGTAGGCGCCGCCCGCTTCTTCGGCCAGTCCGCCCAAGGATGCGGCGTGCACTTCGATGCCGCGTTCGGCCATGCGTTTGCGCAATTCGCTGCCGTTAAACTGCCGTTTGGCCTGGTTTCGACTCATGATCCGTCCGCTGCCGTGAGCGGTGGAATAAAAGGTTCGCGCGCCCGACTCGAGGCCTGCCAGCAGGTACGATCCGGTTTCCATGCTGCCGCCGATGATCACCGGTTGGCCGAGTTGCCGCAAGGGATGAGGCATGCCTTCGGTACCGGGCGGAAAGGCGCGGGTAGCTCCCTTGCGGTGGACCAGCAGCTGCCGATTTTTCCCGGATATTCGATGTGTTTCCAGCTTGGCGGTGTTGTGAATTCCGTCGTACACCTGGGTCATCCCAAGATCGTCTGCGGATTTGCCGAAAACCTCGGCGAAGACGCTGCGCACCCTGTGCAGGATCATCTGCCGGTTTGCGAAGGCCATGTTGACCGCGCAAGCCATGGCCGAAAAGTAGTCCTGTCCCTCCGGGGATCGGAAAGGAGCGCAGGCAAGTTGCTTGTCGTGCACGTCCAATCCGTACTTCGGTCTCATCACTTGCAGAAAGGTCTCCAAGTAGTCGGAGGCAACCTGATGTCCGAAGCCGCGGCTGCCGCAATGGATCATGACCGTGCATTGACCGGGAGTGCCGACGCCGAGCGTATTTGCGGATTCCGCATCAAAAATGTCCCGCTCTTCTATGCTCTGGATTTCCAGGTAGTGATTTCCCGATCCAAGCGTTCCGACTTGAGTAAGGCCGCGCTCGATGGCTTTTGCACTGACCTTGCCGGCGTCGGCGCCAGCCAAACATCCGCCGTCTTCGGTGCGTTCAAGGTCCGCCGGGGTCGCGAAACCGTGTTCGAGACACCAGCCCGCACCCTTTTCAAGCAATTCGCAAAATTCGCTTCGGGATAGTTTTAGGGCGCCTGCGCCGCCGGTTCCGGCAGGCACTTGGGCGGCAAGGCGATCAATGAGTTCTTTGCGACGGGGACGCACCTCGTCGACCGAGAGAGAAGTGCGCGCCAACCGCATGCCGCAGTTGATGTCGAAGCCGATGCCCCCTGGGGAGATTACCCCGCTGTCCGGATCCATGGCCGCCACGCCCCCGATCGGAAAACCGTAGCCGCGATGCCCGTCCGGCATGCAGCAAACAGGTGACACAACACCGGGCAGGGAGGCCACATTGCAGATTTGTTCGAAAACTCCCGCTTCCATGGATTCGAACAGGCGGGGGGTGGCATGAATGCGCACAGGTACGCGCATGCCGGCATACGCCTCGGACGGTATCTCCCATATCGAATCGGCAACTTGCGTGCACTGCATAATTGAAGCCGGGGACGCGTTACTTTTGGGAGATGAAAACCATGCGATATCCCACGTTTCGTCCCGTAAAGGCGGTGGACGCGGCCTCGCGCGGCTGCGGAGGAGTACCCGAAACCAATGCCGCGCCGGCGCGGTCCACTTTGTCCACGAGAGCCTGCAGTGCGGTGTCCGCAACCGACAATTCGAAGACGGGCTGCTCGTCCGTTTTCATCCACTCGCCTTGGGGATGGTATTCCTCAAGATACTTTTGGACATCATCCCATTGGTTTTCGGGAACCAGCCAGACGTGCCGCACGGTGCGCGGAACCGGTTGGACGGCGCGATCGGTCCCCATACGAAAATTGAGCGACTGTCCGCCAACCGGGGTGAGGTCCGTTGCATCCAGGGAGGTTTGAACCCGGTGACGAAGTCCCAGCGAGTTCGGCATTTCGATGCTGGTGGCGTATTGGGTGTCGCCCGCCGAAGCGGAAGCTTCTATTGCGGCAATTTTGGCGGATTCGGCCTGCGGGGCGGCTTCTCCGCCGTCAGCAACCGCCGGCGTATTCTGACGCGAAGAGTAAAGCGCCGTCGCGGCCATCACCAGGGCAAGTGCCGCCGCCGCCTTCCAAAACAGGCCGGGGAACGGAGTCGACGGCTGCGGAACGGGAGGCAGAGAGCGACAGCGAGACTGAATGTGCCGGGCGAGATCGGGCGGCTCGGCGCCGGACTGCACCGAACGAACTTCCTCGTCAATGCGCTGATACGCATGGACCACCTGCTCGCATTTGCGACATTCCCGCAGGTGTTCGGCAATGGTTTCCTGCTGGTCGCCGGCCTCTTGATCGACCCACCAGCTGATTGTTTCCGGATCCGGGCATTTGTTTTCTGTTGACATCGTACTCATAGCTCCATCCTTCGCCGCAGCTCTTCTCTGGCCCGCGCGATGCGGGACTTTATAGTTCCCAATTTACAACCCAGGGTTTGGGCAATTTCCTCGTAGCTCATATCTTCAATATTCCTGAGAACGAGCGCCTCTCGATATACGGGCGGGAGGTTGTGCAGCTCTTCCATGATGTTTTTTTTGAATTCGTTGAATTCATTTTGCTCATCTGGCTGCAACCGAGGTTCGGGCAGTTCGATTTGAATCTGGCTGCCGTCTTCGCCTTCAATCGGGTTGTCGATGCTGAAGTTCCGCTTGGCGCCGCGGGACTTGTTCCATCGGTATTTGTTTCGCGCAAGATTAACCGCTATGCGGTACATCCAGGTTGAGAACTCTGCGTCACCGCGAAATTTGGACAGAGCGCGGTGAATTCGAACAAATACATCCTGCGAAACCTCCTCGGCGTCCGAACGACTGCCGAGGATGCCATAGGCGATTTGATAGGCCTTGGATGAATATCGCTCAACCAAGGTGTCAAATGCCTGCTGATCTCCGTCATTAAAGCGGCGAATCAACTCGCTGTCCGATGGTTTGTTCTGAGTGTTTGACATGCAATGCAATCAGTTGTTCCACAAACCCCGCCGGCAATGGCGCGCAGCGGGTTTGTGGGTTGTCGCGCCGAGATGTTTGGCGCGTGAAAATCAGGCGGTCGCGGCCTTGACAATCGCGGCAAAGTCGTCAGCCTTGAGGCTGGCGCCACCGATGAGTCCGCCATCAATATCTCCGCAGGCGAGCAACTCTGCGGCATTGTCCGGCTTCATGCTGCCGCCGTAGAGGATGCGCACCGCCTCGGCGACTTCGCCAAAGGCGTTGCGCAGCAGTTGTCGGATCAGGGCGTGGACCTCCTGGGCCTGCTCGGGCGTGGCCGTACGACCGGTCCCGATCGCCCACACCGGCTCATAGGCTACTACCGTGGTGGCCATTTGTTCCGCGGTCACGTCTGCGAAATCCTCGGTGACCTGGTCGCGAATTACGCTTTCGACTTGGCCGGCGTCGCGCTGATCAAGGGTTTCGCCGATGCAAACCAGAGGTACGAGCCCGGCTTCCAAAGCAGCTTTGAGGCGTTGGTTGACGGTCGCGTCGGTTTCTCCAAAATACTGGCGGCGTTCGCTGTGACCAATGATGACGTGTTTGACGCCCATCTCCGCGAGCATGGGTGCGGAAATTTCACCGGTAAACGCGCCGGATTCCGCCCAGTGGACATTCTGCGCGCCGACGGCGATGGCGCTGCCTTGCAGAGTTTCCTGCACGGCTTGAATGCTGGTGAACGGAGGGCAGGCCAGCACCTCGACACTGGAGTCGGCCGGGACGGCGTCGCGCAGTTCCTTGGCCAATTGCGCAGCCTCTTTCGGGGTTTTGTTCATCTTCCAATTGCCGGCGATCAAAGGGGTTCGAGACATTGTAATGTTCCTTATTTTATGGTGCAGGTTCTGTGGATCGGTGGTTGGGATGTCGGGTTTCGGGGTGTCAGTTTCGGAGTTTCAGCTTCCGGGTTCAATTCAACATTCAGAATTTAGAATTCAACATTCAACATTCAACATTCAACATTCAGAATTTAGAATTCAACATTCAGAATTCATCATTCTGAGTTCCGGGTGTCGGGGGTGTCCCGAACACCCGATTACTGATCAACTGATTACTGATCGTCCTTATTTGTCGTCGAGTGCGGCCACGCCGGGCAATTCTTTGCCCTCAAGAAATTCGAGGGAAGCGCCGCCGCCGGTGGAGATATGCGACATGGAGTCGGCCAATCCGCTTTTGTTGACCGCGCTAACCGAATCGCCGCCGCCGATTATGCTCACACAAGCGCTGTTCGCGATCGCCTTGGCTACCTCGAAGGTGCCGGTTGCGAAGGGCGCCATTTCGAAGCATCCCATGGGACCGTTCCAGAGCACGGTTTTGGCCTTGCCGATTTCGGCGGCGTATGCCGCGGCGGTGGCGGGACCGATGTCCAGAGCCATCCAACCATCGGGGATCTCCTCGCCGACGGTTTGAGTGGATGCGTCGGCGTCGAATTTATCGGCGATTACATTGTCCACCGGCAGCATGAAGCTGACGTTGTTGCTTTTGGCCAGATCCATCGTTTCGCGGGCGGTATCGACCAAATCGTCCTCGACCAGGGAACCACCGATGCGGTGTCCGAGCGCCTTGTAGAAGGTATAGGCCATGCCCCCGCCAATGAGAATGGTGTTGACCTTCTCGATCAGGGTGCGCAGCACTTCCAGCTTGCCGGAGATTTTCGCGCCGCCGATGACCGCAATGAACGGGCGTTCGGGATTCTCAACCGCGCCGCCCAGGTAATCCAGCTCTTTCTCCATCAACAGCCCGGCCACGCAGGTGTCCATGTACTTGCACACAACCGCGGTGGAGGCGTGCGAACGGTGCGCCGTGCCGAAGGCGTCATTGACGTAGACGTCGCCGAGTTCGGCAAGCGCCTTCGCAAAGGTCTCCTGTTCTTCCTGCGTGCAATTCTTGCCTTCTTCCTCCGCGTAAAAGCGGGTGTTCTCCAGCAGCACGACCCCACCGGACTCAAGGCCGTTCACCAACGCGGAAACTTCCCCGCCAATTGTGTCCGGCGCCATCTGCACCGGACCGTCCAGCAAACCGCTCAGGTAATCGGCAACCGGCTTCAAACTGAATTCGGGATTCTTTTCGCCCTTGGGACGGCCCAGGTGACTCATCAGCACCAAACGAGCGCCTTGGTCCAGAACATGCTTGATTGTCGGCAATGCCGCCTGGATTCGCGTGTCGTCGGTGATGGCGCCGTTGTCGATGGGGACATTGAAGTCGACCCGCATCAGCACACGTTTCCCGGACAGGTTCACATCTCTCACGGTCTTTTTGTTCATTCTAACGTCTCCCTTTGCTTAATCTTTCGGATTGTTCGGCTTGTGCAGCGCGCACTGCGCGAAACCCTCGCGGGATTCACGACAAGCATACTGCGTCTGAAAAAGATGTTGTACTATAACATGACAACGGTACATTCGGAGTCGTCATGATTCAAACGCTCACATACGGTCGCGCCGCAGCAGCAGCCATGCTCGGCGGAGTTGGCGGCATGCTCCTTCTGGGCGGCCTCGTCGAGGGACCGCTCGAAAACGCTCCGCTGTGGCTGCAGCTGCTGGCAGGCTTGCTGCCGCTGCACATCTGCGCTTTTGCCGCGGCGCTGGCCGTGGTTGCCGCCGACGCGGGCGAGTGGCGGCTTTCGCCTCGGTTGCTTCGCCAACTCGGATTCGGGGCGTCTCAGGCTGGGCGGCTTTCCTCGCCGGGCTTTATTGCGATGTCCGCGGCAGGCGCCTGTTTGAGCACTGCGCTGCTGTCGCTGGCGTGCGCGGCGCTCCTCGAACAGCTCGGTGTGCCGGTGACGGGCAATCCGCTGATACGCGCCGTCATCGAGGAGGGGACGGTTCGCAGTTGGCTGGCATTGGCTTTTGTTGGCGTGATCGTTGCTCCGCCCGTTGAAGAATTTTTGTTTCGCGAGGTGCTAAACGGCGCGTTTGGAGGAGTTGGCGCGGGCTCGGCGCGGAGGGCCGCCGTGCTCAGCGCCGCGGCTTTTGCCGTCATACATGGAATTCCTGCCCAGATGCCGGCATTGTTTGCGCTGGCGCTGTTTCTGCAATGGCTGCGCCGGCGCAGCGGCAGCCTGCGCGCCGGAACCGCCGTCCATGCCGTCTACAATTTTCTGGCAATCCTGGTCCTCGCGCTGATCGCCTGAGCTTACGTCCTTCGGCGCGGGAAACTTGCCCTGCCAATCGACAATGCGCGGCGCTGGAGAAAACTCGCTCACGCAAGACGGGGTGTGGCAAGCAAGTACAGGACGCGGCCCCCCGCCCCCGGTCACAAGTCCGCCAACTCGGCCCGAAGGTGGGCGCGACAAGCGCGGCCCGACCTTCATATCACTGGCGCAACGACAGGAGCGTTCTGTGCAAGGTTCGGAGCTTGTTTTTGGGTACGGTTGAAATTCGCGTCGCGGGCAGGATATTGACCCCTTGAAATGACCCGGAATGCACCGGCCCCCGATCAGTACCGGGAGCGGCCTCCCGCGCCCGACCCATAGCGTCGAGGGCGCCGCCAGCTACTAATACTAGTACGGGGCGCGGCCTCCGCGACCCGTGTCGGCCCCGCGCCTGAGAGGGGACTGACCTGGACCGAATCAGCAAACTAGACACTCTATCGCGAGGTGTGCCACATGCCGCAATTGGAAACTCCCATGGGCTTGGCCTTCTGTGTGTGCGACACAGTCATCGAGGACCGAACCACGCACAAGAAAAGCCTGATTGGCCTGTTCGACCGCATCAGCAGCCGAACTTTTCCGTGCGTGCACCCGGAAATGACGGTCTACGTGTCGCTGACCAGCGGACACGGAACATATCCCTGCGAGTGCGAATGCCGACATACCGACGGCGAAACTCTGGCCTTTCGCGCAACCGGAAAGGTAGCGATGAAGGATCCCACCCAAGTCGCCGATTTGGTGTTCCGCATGCGCGGAGTCCGCTTTGCAAAACCCGGCACCTACTGGCTGCAGTTCCAAGTCGACGGCAATCCCCTGCTCATGCGCCGATTTTTGGTCCAGGAAGCCAAACCGACCAACCAGGAAACAGGTTGACCAGCCATGCCTTTGTTTCGCTTTAAAGTCAGCGACGCCGAAGGACACGTCAGCGCCCAGCTCATCGAGGGCGATTCTCAGACCGATGCTCGGCGCCGTCTGCACCGACGCGGCTTCCGTCCCCTTGAGTTTTTGGGCGAGGGCACCGATTCGGCCGGCGGCAGCGGCGGGAAGCGTCGCTCGAAATTCGACGTGGTTGAGTTTACCGACCGCCTCGTTCCCCTGTTGCAGGCGGACGTGCCCATTGAGCGCGCCTTGGGCATTCTGGCCGAGGGCGAATCCAATCCAACCAACGCCGAAGTCATTCGCGACCTACGCCGGGGCCTGCATGAGGGGCGCAAACTATCGCAGCTGATCCGCGACCGCGGCCCAATGTTTCCGCGCCTGTACGCCAGCGTGGTCGAGGCGGGGGAGGAGGCCGGAGCCCTGGCCGAAGTCATGGCCGAGCTGCGCCGTTTTCTCTCCGACCGTCGAGAATTTCAGGCATTTTTGGTGTCCGCGTCGATTTATCCGCTGATTGTCCTGCTGGTCAGTCTGATTGTTATGGGGGTTTTACTGGGCTTCATCGTGCCGAAATTCGCCGAGGTAATCATCAATTCAGGGCAGACTGTTCCCATGTCAACACAGCTTTTAATGAACATTTCCGATACGGTGCGCCGGTTGTGGTGGTTGGTTCCGGCGGCTGTGGTCGGCTTTGTCGTCTTGCTCCGCGCCCTGCGCCGGGAGGGGCCTGCCCGCCGCCGTTTTGACGCGCTGATTCTGAAGGTCCCCCTGCTGAGCCGAATCGTGCTGCTTAGCGACCTCTCCCGGCTCTGCCGCACGCTCTCGATCCTGATGCGCAGCGGCGTCCACTTGCTGAACACCGTGACCATCGGCACGCGCATCCTGCAAAACAGCGTACTTCGCGAATCCATCGGCGGGCTGGCCGGCGAGTTGCGCCAGGGGCAACGCCTGTCGGCAGCCTTCAGTCAAAGCCCGCTCATCCCTCCTTTTATGCTGCGAATGATCGGCGTGGGCGAGGAAACCGGCGCAGTGGAAACCATGCTCCAACGCGTCGCCGAACGATATGAGCAGGATTTGAAACAAACCCTCAATCGCATTGTCAGTTTACTTGAACCCATACTGATTGTTATCCTCGGTTTGATCGTCGCCTTCATCGTCGTCTCGATGCTGTTCGCCATCATGGACATTCAGGGCGGATTCTAAAAGCAACCGAAAGCAACCGCAGTTGCTCCGCCGAGGACGGCAGAGCTACAAAATTAAAAGGAACACAAAAATGACACTACAAACAACCGCCAAGGGGTCGTTCAATCGCCGACACTTCTCATTCATCGAACTGATGGTGGTCATGATGATTATCGGCTTTTTAGCCGCCATCATCCTGCCCAACTTCATGGGGCGAATGGAAAAATCCAAAGTCACCGCCGCCAAAGCGCAGATCAGCTCGCTTACCCAGGCGGTTCAAGACTACCTTTTGGACAACGATAACTATCCGCCCAATCTGGAGGCGCTGATCGAAAACACCAGCGGCAGCGACAAATGGGACGGGCCGTACTTGGAGAAGGAGGAATTGCCGGTCGATCCCTGGGGCAACGAGTACCAATATCGGACTACGGACGACGCCATCGGATTCGAAATTATCTCCTACGGCAAAGACGGATCGCCCGGCGGCGAGGGACTCAATGCGGACATCAGCAGCCGAGAAAATTAGGGGTTTGCCCCGCCGTCCGACGGCTCTGCATTCGGATGACAGCAACCTGACCGATCGTGCTCCGGCGCGCGTTCGACGCTCGTTTACCCTGGTGGAGTTGGGTGTCGTTCTGCTTCTAGTGGCGCTCATGATCGCCTTGGTGGCGCCGCGCGCCGGCAGAATTCCCCGCAGTTTGGCCGTGCGATCGCTCATCGGCACGGTCGAAAGCGCGTTCCGCGATGCCGGCCTGCGCGCGCGGGCGTCCGGACGCTCCGTCCGCTTGCGCACCGATCCCTCGGCCAATTGCCTGCGCATCGATCAGGGCGGCCCCTCGGCATCTCTCAACGCGTCCGAAGATTCCGCGTCTCCGTCCAATTCCAAAAACAACACACCCGAAGTACGACAAAAGTACCCGTTCCCTGCCAATACCGAATGGCATGCCGAGCAGGGACTGCCGCACGACGATTCCTTAGACGAGGCAACGGCGGAATACATCTTCCATCCAGGCGGAGAAGCAACTGGACCAGACCTTAAACTTACCCTGCGCAAGCAAATCTTCCTCATCGCTGTCGACCGTCTTACCGGTCGTCCCGTCGTTACCGACATCACGGACCAATAAAAAACAATCCGACAAACGCCCCCGTCATCGCCCCGAAACAACGCGAGTTCGCTCGAACGACAAGAATTAGCGACGAACTGGACGGCACCCCGCAGATCCTCAAACTCCAAGCAAATGGACATCTCGGCGTTTCCCCATCCCCCCGCGCCCG
>JBMCIU010000020.1:0-12667 GCA_048616755.1 Verrucomicrobiota bacterium | reverse complement strand
GGCGATGTTCGCTTGGCGCGCCTGATTCTGAATCGCCTGCCAGCGCGCCTCGGGGGGAACCCAGAACACATTCTCCGCCGTATATTCGTCGCGGTCCTCAAGCAGTCTTTCCGCCTGGTCGCCCTCGATTCCGTCCGCTGCCAGTTCCTCCGCCAGCTTCGCGCGCCGCGCCTCGAACGAATCCGAGATGTACTTGAGAAAAATCAGCCCGAGCACGACGTGCTTGTACTCTGCCGCGTCAATCGACCCGCGCAGCTTATCCGCCGCCTGCCACAGCTTCTCGTGATCCACCCCCGTCTCGTTGTGGCGGACACCATCGTGCCGCTCTTCCTGGATGCCGTTTTGCGCCATTGCTGTTTCCTTGTTTTTTAATGCGCCACACGAACCGCACTCGCCGTTCAACGCAGGGAAGGCCCTGCAACCGGCGAGACGCTCCATGTCCAGATCTTGCCCTACGATAACACCAACAGCAAACTTCCGCGAACCCTCTTTTCCCGGGTTATCGACCTCCACTACAATAGCTCCCCTTCCGGCTACCGCTGCCGCATTGACCGCAGACCCTGTCCCTCTGCCTCCTCTCATCTTGATTCAGCACTCATACAGTCTATTTTACCGTCTATCAAACATTCACTGGCGGTCATTTCTTTCCCCGCATTTTCACGGAAAGGAACGCAAATCACGGGAGTAATCATGAATTTTTCGGCAGAAGCATTGATCTACGACAATCCGCTCGCCACGCCCGCCGACATTGAGGGCTGGCGGATGGAAGGCGACGGCGTTAGCAGCTTTCCGCTCGGGCGGATGCGGATGGAGGGCACCCGCGATCCCGAGGAGGGGCAGGCGGCCAATATTGTGCATTGGTGCCCCGAGCCGCTGCCCGATTACATCCGTATCAGCTTCGACTTTTATCCCATTCAGGAGCCGGGGCTGTGCATTCTATTCCTCGCCGCGAAGGGACGGAATGGCGAGGACGTGCTCGACCCGTCGCTGGCCGAGCGAAACGGTCCCTACAATCAGTATCACCACGGCGACATCAACGCGCTCCACGTCTCCTATTATCGACTAAAGCATCCGAGCGAACGGGCGCTTCTGATGTGCAATCTGCGCAAAAGCTACGGGCACCACATGGTCGCCCAAGCCGCCAGTCCGATTCCGCCGGTCGCCCTTGCTCGCCCGCCCTACCGTGTCGCGGTTACCAAGGCCGGCCCCCACTTCCAGATCCACATCGGCCAGGGCGACCACCCCGACCTTCGCGTCCTCGATTGGACCGACGATGGGCAGAGCTACGGTCCGGTCCTTACCAGTGGCAAGATCGGCTTTCGCCAAATGACCCCAATGATCGCCGAGTACGCCAATCTCAAGGTCCATCGCGTCACCGAAACATGAGCTGGACTTGATGTCTTTGCCTGTAACGGATTGCAGATTGCGGCGATTCGTCCGTTGAGGTTTCGTTCCGTCGGGCATGTCAATCCAAGCGAAAACTCAGGCTCGGTCGTTCCGAATCGACCGGGTGCGCCGACTTTTTTAGCTCGGCGCACCTACTTCGACAAGCGACACTCTTTTCTAGGCGGGATCTGGTTAGGATCTGGCATGCAGGAATGGCTGGTGCACTTTCAGTCGGGAATTTGGGAGTTGGCTCGGAGTTGACCGCAGGCGGCGTTGACTAGGGCGCCTTTTTCGCGTCGGATGGTGGCCTGAATGCCGTTTTCGGTGAGTATGGCCAGGAAGGCGTGGGTAGTGGCATTGGCCGGTGGCGCGTGTGATGAGCCGACGGGATTGTGGGGGATGAGGTTGACTTTGGCGTGCAGTCGCAGGGCGATGTTGGACAGGTCTTTGGCGTCGTCAATGCTGTCGTTGGTGTTGGCCATGAGGGCGTATTCGAGGGTAACCATGCGGTTGGTTTTCGTTTCATAGGTTTGGCAGGCGGCGAGAATGTCTCGCAGTGGATATCGGTATTGCGGCGGAATGAGTGCGGCTCGTCCGCGGTCGCGGGGCGAGTGGAGTGAGACGGCGAGATTCCAGGGATGGCCTGCTGCGGCGAGGCGGTAAATGCCGGGCACGATGCCGCTGGTGGAGATGGTGACGCGGCGGGCGCTCAAGCCGATTCGGTCCGCCGAGCAGAGTGCCTCGAGGGCGGGAAGGAGGGCGTCGAGATTGAGCAGGGGTTCGCCGATGCCCATGACGACGACGTTGTCCACGCGTTGGTCGAGTGTGCGGCAGGCAAAGCGGATTTGGTCGATGATTTCGGCGGCGTCAAGGTTGCGGGTCAGGCCGGTGCGCCCGCTGGCGCAGAATGCGCAGCGCACTGGGCATCCCACTTGCGAGCTGATGCAGACGGTGGTGCGTCCGGGGGCGGGGATGAGAACGGTTTCGATGGTGTGATTGTCGCGGAGCTTTAGCAGGTACTTGGTGGTGCCGTCTTCGGCGGTTCGGTTTTCCAGGGGGGCGACGGCGCTGCAGCGGAAAGCTTCGGCCAGTTCGGAACGCAGTTTGGAAGGGATGTTGCGCATGTCCGCAAAGTCGCTCACCCATTTGCGGTCGAGCCATTCGCGGATTTGGCCGGCGCGGAATTTGGGCTGTCCGTTGTGGATCAGCCATTGGGCGAGTTCAGATTGCGAGAGGGTGGAGATGGCTGTTTTCATTGTGAATTGTTTTTCCATTCGAGCACGCGTTGTTGTCGAACGCGCAGGATTTCGCGGTTGGTGGCGGTTTGGGCGGGATCTCGGTAGGGGATGCCGCCGGTGGTGTTTTGAAGTGCGCGGCTGAGTTCGTCGGGCAGTCTGCGCGGTATTTTTTGCGGGTTTGGCGAGGCGATGCAGGCGGCGCGGTGGTTTTGTCGAGGCGGGGTCAGGCCAACGGAGAAGCCGGCGTGCCGCAAACCGGCCAGGACGGGTTTGGCCGTGCTGTAGGTTAGCAGAACGCCGTCCGGGGCCAAAATGGCAAGAATGCGCCGAAAAAAATCAACGGTCCAAAGTTCGCTGTTGCGTTGGGTGGAAAAGGGATCCAGGAAAACGATGTCATAGGGCCGGAGCTGCTCTCCGGCCAGGCGCAGGGTGTAGCGAGCGTCGCCCCAAAGCATGCGGATTGCGACGTTTGCATGGGTGGTTTGTCCGTATCGCCAAAGTTCGTCGAGGCATTCGCCCCAGTGAAAGGGCAGGGGGGGTGTTTCGAGGTTGTTTGTGGACTGTGGTGGATACGACTGGGGGGCACTGCATTTTTTGGCGGCGGCGCGGACGACGCGCCGGTCTGCTTCCAGGGCGGTGACGTGCAGTGTGTGATCAGATTGATCGAGGGCGGTTTGGCAAGCAGCCAAGGTGTTGTAACCCAAGCCGAAGCAGATGTCGAGCAGATGGACGTCGTCGTGTTCGAGCCGTTCGGCGAGTTCGGAGGGGATGACATATTTGGCGAGTGCTTCGGTGCCGGCGCCGACGGGGGCGTGATAATGTTCGTGAAAGGCGGGGTTCCAAAAGCTGACAGTGCCGTCGCCGGTGACGGTTTCGGCAAACTCTGTAGGGGGCGGTTTTAGGGGGGAGGGCAATTTGTTTAGGTCGCCCTGTCGGTATTCGCGCAGGTGCATTTGCTCGTCGACGAACTCGCGAAATTGCCCTTTGCTCATGGTCCATTGCGGCGCCACTAGCTGGTCGGGGGCGCTATCGGTCTGAATGCGCATGACGGCAACGCGGGGAGAAATGCGCCGCAGGATGTCGATGACCATTTCCGCGTGTTCGTATTCGTCGGGAATCGACAGGGGGGTTCGCGAGTGTTGGCGAGCCAGTTCGGTGCCCGCCAGGATGTGGAGGTTGTGGATTTTGATGCCGTCGAACGGCAGTTCGGCCAAGGCCTCGGCGGTTGCGCGAACGTGGTCGCGCGTTTCGCCGGGCAGGCCGGTAATGAGGTGAACCGCCGCTCGCAGACCGGCGTCATGAAGGCGCTGCAGAGCGTCGCGGCTCTGGAGGCTGGTATGCCCGCGCCGAATGGTTCGCAAGGTGTCGTCGTGCAGTGTCTGCACGCCCAGTTCGATCCATACGTCGAGCTGGTTGCGGAGTTCGCGAAGGTTGTCGATGGTGGCGTCGGGCAGGCAGTCGGGACGCGTGCCGATGCTGATGGCCCGAAAGGGGAACTTGTCGAGGATGCGGAAAAGTCGCCAACGTTGCTCGGATTCGGGCGCGAAGGTGCCGGTAAAGGCTTGGACGTAGGCCATGAACTCGGTTGCCCGGTATCGTTTGCGGGCGAAGCGCACGCCTTGTTCAATCTGTTCCTCGAGCGTTTCGGCGCTGGTGATTTGCCGGGCGCGCCCGCCATTTTCCGCGCAGAATATGCATCCGTCTGCACCGTTTTCCGACCGGTTGGGACATCCGAACCCCAGGTCGAGAGGAACGCGATGCAGGATAGTCCCATAGTGTTCCCGCATCCACCGTGGAAAGCAAAGGTAGGTGTTGGGGAGCGTGTTGTTGGAGTTGGGCATTGTTATTGTGCGCACATTTTGCGTCCGCGCAGGATGCTCATAAAGGGGAATCGTTGCAGTTGGGGAAGCAGGGCTCGCCAGTCCGGGCTGTCGTACGGGATGGTTCGGGAGATTTGCGCATCGGTCATGGCGGCCAAGCGGGGTGCGACCGGCTCCAGGAAGGCGTCCACGAGCAAGCCTGCAGCTGTGAACCAGTGGTGAACATCGGAGGGAGCGTAGGCTTGGCAGCGGGCGGCGGCGTCGGAAGCGGTTTCCGATTCGCGCAGGTCGGGGCAAGGATGGTGGTAGTCGGTCAGGAACATGCCTTCCTCTTCCTCGTCGACTTCCAGCCATTCCCCTGCAAAGGCAGTGTGATGTGTGGCCGCCAGCAGGGTGCCGTCGGGCGCCAGTAGGTTGGCGGCATGGCTGACGACGGCGCCAGGATCGCGGCTAAAGCCCAGCGAGTTGGTGTGGATAAGGTCAAAGCGACTCGGCGGAGCGATGGGCAGCGCGTCCATGTCCGCCTGGAGCAGGCGGATGTCCGTGCCGCAGTCGGCAATCGACTGCCGGGCCAGGTATAATTGCCGTTCGGAGATGTCTGTGGCGGTGCAGATTGCACCTTTGGAGGCCAGAAACAAAGAATTCTGCACGCCGCCGCAGCCAAGTTCCAGGCAGTGCAGGCCGTCGAGTTTCGGGGGCAGGAGTCGGAATTGGCTGTCGCCGTGCAGCAGGGGGCCGTAGTGAAAGTCGATGCGGGAAATGCGGGTTTGCCGCTGATAGTGGTCGGCAAGTTCGTTCCAATATTGGCGCTCGTCAATTGGCACGGTTCGGCTCCTTTACAAAAAAGACCCGGCGGCTCGATGCCGCCGGGTATTGGGTGGAGTGGGATTTGGTTTTTTGAAAGGGCGGTTTATTCTCCCTGGGGCGGCGCCGGCGGGGCGGGGGGCTGACCTTGGGGAGGACCTTGCGGCGCCGGCGGTTCTTCGATGAACACTTCGACGTCGGTCTGCTCTTTAAGGATCCCCACGACCTTTTCCAGTGCCTGCTGGGCTTCCTGTTGTTGGAGGTGCTGCATAATCTTCGGTTTGGCTTCTTCGAAGGGGGCGGTACCCGCTTCCTTGGCGGGGCCGCCCTTGATGACGTGATAGCCGAAGCGGGTTTCAACGACGTCGCTCAGCTCGCCGTCTTCGAGGGCGAATGCGGCTTCCTCGAAGGCGGGGGCCATCTGTTCTTTGCCGAAGAAACCCAAGTCGCCGCCCTGTTTGGAGCTGGGACAGTCGCTTTCAGCTTCGGCGAGTTCGGCGAAGTCTGCGCCTTCCTCCAGCTGTTTGCGCAGGTCTTCTGCTTTGGATTTAGCCTTTTTGCGATCTTTGTCGGAGTCGCTCTGGTCCGCGGACACAAGGATGTGCGAGGCATTTTTCTGTGCCGTGGTGGTGAAAGCCTCAGGGTTGTTTTTGTAGAACTCGCGCGCGGCTTCATCGTCGACAGTGACGTTGCTCATGACTTCCTCTTGGAGCCACTGGCGCACGCCCAGCTCGCGTCCGAGGTCCTCAAGAAGTTCCTCGCGTGTAATGCCGTTTTGTTCCAGGCTTTCCTGCAATTTTTCCTCGCCTGCCTCTTCCTCCCATTGTTCGAGTTGCTTTTTGGCGGCATCGGCGGCGGGAACATAGCCTTCGTCTTCGGCTTTGTCCGCGATCAGGTGCTGATCGATCAGTTGCTGCGTGGCGGAATAAGCCAGGTTTTCGAGGACGTTTTGGGGGAGGTCGTTCAAGTTGTTGACCGGCATTTGGCTTTGGGAGAGGCGGCGGGCGATGGCCTGCTGGACCTCTTCTGCTGTAACGGTGAAGGATTCGGACTTGGCGACAACTTCGGGAATGAAGTCGAAGGGGTTGTCCTCCGATTGTTCGGTGGCGGCTGCGGGCGGTGGCGCCTCTTGTGCGGCATCTGTCGCGGCGGCAGGCGGGACGTCCTTTTCTTTTTCTTTGGACTTATCGGTGTCTTGCGCGGTTAGGTTGGCGGCGCTCCATGCCAGCACGACGCTGACGGTGAGCAGGATGACGAGTTTGAGCTTGGATGCCATTTTGTGGGGTCTCCTCGGTTTTTTTTGGGGGGCGGTCTTGTGATTAGGGCAGCGGGGGGCCACTGCGTTGGGTTTAAGTGTCTTGTGCTTGTTTGTGGTTCATGATTGTGTCGCGCTTACCGCGCGATATCCGCGATTGCCTGAAGCAACTCTGAAACCGAAGGACAGGGAGAGACCTGAGGAGGCCGAAACCCGTTGGCGCCGTCCGGAAAAAAAGTTGTCAGAATCACGGTACTATAGTGGCTGTCCAGCGGCGACTCAAGGTGGATTTCATTGAGTTGCCGAAAAGCGGGACTCCACTCTCCGCTGCGTGCCGAATCCAAGGCTGCCAGCAGTTGCCGGGAGCGCCAGGGAGATCGAGCACGCGATGGTTTAGACTCCGATACATCCGCGGGGTTCCCGCTTCCCGTAAGACAAAGCGCCGCCTCCAGCGGGAGCAGGTTGTCGCTCGGGGAGAGGAAGGGTGCGCTGTGCCGTGCGCGTTTTTCGAGGGTGTTGCGGATATCGGTGTTCGTGGCGGCCAGCTGTGCGAGCACCAATGGGGCCGCCGCACGATGGGAGATCAGGGCGAGATCAAGCTCGCTGCGTAGTTGTCGCTGTGCTTCGGTGTGTTCGCTTTGCTTCTTTCGGGCAAGATGTTTTTTTTGTTCCGCATACCATTTTTGGAAGGTCTCGGTTGCCGCCAGGGTATCCCGGTTGGGTTTGAGGGATGCGAGGGCGGCCTGCTGCTGTTCGGCCCAAGAGGCGGGCAGATCCCGGACGGTGGTTTGCAGGGCGGTCAGGGCTTGGCAGTTTCGGAAGGCTTCATCCACGGCTTCCGTGGCGGGAAATCGCTGGTTCAGCCGTCGAAGACGGGGTAGGGCTTTGTCGGGTTGGCCATTGTGCATGGCTTGAATTGCATCTGCTAGTTGTTGGCGAATTTGTTCGTGTTCCTCGATTTGGCGGTAAAAGGGACTGGGATCGGTAAGTGCCCGCAGGCGCTCGATTTCGCGCAGCGCCTGATCGCTTTCGCCGCGCGTCAGATTGTCGAACAGGCGCTGGAGGAGTTGCGTTCGGGTGTTGTCGTACTGGATCTCTTCGCTGTTTCCGCAACCGCAAAGCAGAAGCAAGGGCAGGAGGATGCAGGTGACTGGCACGCAATTGCGAACAATGTTGAGCGGAAAATTGAGCATAACGCTCCGAATTCTGGATCGAGAGGGTCGCGATATCATGCCCTCACTATACCACGCCTAAAGTCGTCTTGGGAACGTATCCGCCGAACGCCTAAAGATTAACCATCAGGACGCGCGCCAGCGCCGGGAGTCGACATAACTCGGACATGCCGGGGGGGGGGCTAAGCCAATTGCTTGATGATCAATTAGGTTTTTATCATCTCCTTGGATATAATCGTAGCGGCAAAGTTGTGGTCACGCATGATGGCCTCTAAGCTCCGTTCATCCAATTGCTGATAGAAGAGCTTCCTGACTGTCAGAGAATTATAAATTGCGCAGACCCGCGGGAACCCCGGGAATTCGCCTTCTTCCCGCCTGCGAATTAGACTTTTTCTGATTGGGTTGTATGTTGGACTCATGGAGAATCTGCTCTATGGCTCGTCCGTCTGAGCGCCTTTGGTGGGGAGTTGGGGGCAACGCCGCGGTGCAATAAACAGCCTGGAATCCGTGAACGGGTAGACGGGGGTTATGAATATGAGCGACACTGAAATAGCGGATGGTTTGCACGGCGAAGGTTTGTGCTTCCTCGCACCTGCGGCTTGGTTGCGTAAGCGTGTGCATGCGTTGCGGCGTGCGCAGGCAGGTGACGTGGACTGGCGGCTGCGGGAATTGTGCGCGGTCAACCGGATTCATGCGCTGACGGCGATTCGAGCGGCGGACCATGGCTGGCTCGGCGCGTCGTTTTCCGCAGCTGAAATTCTGACCTCGCTCTACTTTGATCCTGAAATGCCAAGTGCGTGGTTGTCGGGTGCTTTGCCGGTTGTCGCGCTTGGCAAGGGGCATGCCGCCGCCATGCAGTACGCCTGTCTCGCCGCGTGTGGGGCAATCCCGCCGGCGGCTCTTCTGCGCTACAAGTGTCCGGACGGACCGCAGGCGCATGCGGATATCGACACGCCCGGGGTTCCCCTCAATACGGGCTCCCTTGGGCAGGCGCTGTCCAAGAGCTACGGACTCGCCGTCGGAGGGAAAGAACCGGTTTTCTGCCTTCTCGGGGACGGCGAATTGCAGGAAGGTCAATGTTGGGAGGCGTTTCAGACGCTTGCGCACCGAAACTGCCGGGATGTGATCCCCGTTATCGACAGGAACGGCATTCAGTCCGACACCAATGTGGCGGATATTAAGGAAATCCCGAATTTGGGGCGCGCCCTGGAAGGTTTGGGGTTGGTTGTGCGCGAGATTGACGGGCATGACTTCGCCGAAATTCGCCGCGCCGTTTGCGAACTTCGCGCATCGGAGAGGGCAGGGGCGATCCTGGCCCGGACCAAGAAGGGCGGCGGGGTGCCGTTTATGGCTGCGGACAGCTGTGAACCCCGCAGCTATGCCTGGCACGGCGGCGTGCCGAACTCCGAACAGACCGCCGAGGTTCTCCGAGAACTTGCCAAAGACATTGACGACCAGGGCCTGCGGGAGGCGCTGCTTGATCGAATTCGCGAACTCCGCACGCACGCCGGGCACGATCCGGCATCCGCTGCGAAGGCCGCAACGATATCGGCGGTGTCCACCGGGGAGGCGTTCGGCGACGCCCTGTGCCGCCAGGCTGACAAGGTGCCGGACTTGGTCGTGCTTGATGCGGATCTGGAGAAGCCGTGCAGGCTCCGGGGGTTCGCGGAACGGTTTCCCGAACGGTTTCTGGAAATGGGAATATCCGAGCAGGACATGGTTTCCACCGCCGGAGGGCTGGCTCTGGGGGGACGGCTCCCCGTGGTCAATACCTATGCCGCCTTTTTCCGGCGCGCTTTCGAACAGGTTTACGTCAACGCCACCGAATCCACTCGCGTTCTATATGTTGGGCACTATGCGGGGCTCTGCTATACCACCGACGGAAAGACTCATCAGTGCACCGGCGACGTTGCGATGATGCGCAGCATTCCCCGGATGCAGGTGTTGTACCCCGCGTTTCCAGAAGAAGTGCCGCAAATGCTGAACTGGTGTACGAGCGAGTCGAATCCGGGGTCGTGTTATATTCGGTTGCACCGCACGCCGGTCGAAACGGTCGTTCCGGATGAAGAAAGTCATTTTTTTCCGGGGAGCCCGGTTGGGGTGCGCCGGAACGGTGGCGCGAGCGCTGCAGTCTTGACGGCTGGTCCTCGACTTGTGAGTACCTGTGCGGCCATCGCGGACGAGCTGTCCGAACAGGGAGCGGCAATTGACGTCTTTGCGGTGTCCGACCACTCGCGGATGTCGGGAGAGTTCGTCCGACGAATACTCGCCGAGTATGAAACAGTCGTCGTGATCGAGGAACTCGCCCCAGTCGGCGGGTTGTTCGATCTGACGTCGGACTCACTGACGCGTCATTGCGAAGAGGCGGGGACCCCCATGCCTCGGCTACTTCGCCGGGCGGCGGATGGATTCACTTTTTCCACGCGCGATCCCGATGGTTTGTATCGCCACTTTGGCCTGGATGCGCGTAGCCTGACCACTTTACTAAGTGCTGTGTTGTTAATCGATGTATTTTGATGTTCATTCACATTGTAGCGGGAGCGGGAGCGGGGGAAGGGGTGTGGTGCGGCTGTGCAGCGTTTTTGCTCGCGAGTACGCGGAAGCCGGGGTGGGCGGAGGGGTTTATTCGGTTGGGGTGCATCCCCGGCACGTGGAGCGAGGCACTTGGGAGAACGATGTGGCAACGGTTCGTCATGCGTTGGAGAATCCTCGGGTGGTGGCCATCGGAGAGGCGGGGGTGGACGGATGCTGCGAGGCGCCAATGGAGGTGCAGCGGCAAGCGTTTGAGGCGCAGGTGCGAATTGCGCAGGAGAGGGGGGTACCCCTGATCCTTCACTTGGTGAAGGCTCTGGATGAATGCATCGCGGTATTGCGACACAATGCGCTGTCCAAACCGTTTGTTCATCACGGTTTTCGGGGATCGCCGGAGATGGCAAAACAGCTGATGGATTGGGGCGGATGCATTTCGTTCGGCGCGGCGTTGCTGGCACCTTCCGAGAAACTGAAGGCGGCAATTCGGTCGGTTCCCGTCGAGAGACTGTTTTTGGAGACGGACGAGGCGGATTGCGGGATTGACGAGGTTTTCGCCGCCGCCGCTTGCATTCGCGGAGACGAGCTGGACCAGTTGGTGCGGGCGGTGCAATCCAATGCCCGTTCACTTTTTCATCTTCCCGAACATTTTTACGAGGAACAGGCATGAACGAAGAATCCATGACAAAGGGCGTGGAGATGCCGGCCGAGGACGGTGTCGCGTCGACGGGGATGCCGGAGGATTTTTGGGAGCAGCGCACTGTGCAGCTGTTGGGAGAGGACGCAGTGAGGCGGTTGCGGCAAGCGCGGGTTCTGGTGGTGGGGCTCGGCGGCGTCGGTGCGGCCGCGGCGGAGATGCTGTGTCGGGCCGGCATTGGTTCTCTCACGCTGGTCGACGGCGATCAGATCCGCCCAAGCAACATCAACCGCCAATTGCCCGCCTTGACCTCGACGGTGGGCGAATGGAAAACCGACGTGGTGACGCGCCGATTGCGGGACATCAATCCGAATTGCCGAATTACCGCGCTGCGCGAGTTTCTGCGCGACGAACGGACCACGGAGGTGCTGGCGGACAAATATGAGGTTGTCGCCGACGCCATCGACACGCTGGCGCCAAAGGTCTACCTGATGGCCGAGTGCGTGCGGCGCGGAATGCCGATTGTCAGCTCGATGGGAGCAGGAGGGAAGATGGACCCAGGGCAGATTCGAGTGGCGGACTTAAAGGACTCCTGCCACTGCAAGCTGGCGGCTGTGCTGCGCAAAAGATTGCGGCGGTTGGGAATCCGCGAGGGAGTGACAGTGGTGTTTTCGACCGAAGCCGTGCCAAAGTCCGCCGTGCTTCCCGTGCAGGAACAAAACAAAAAGTCCACGCTGGGAACAATATCCTACATTCCCACCGTTTTCGGATGTCAGATGGCGTCGGTCATTGTGCGCCGGCTGATGCTATGAACATAAAATGTGGTTGGATTCGGTTCGATGAGTTCGCAATGGCTTTTTGTATCAACGGGCATCCCTGCCTGTTGTGAAGTTCTCTGCAACCAAGATGGCCGCAGTACGGATGGAATCCAACCAAATTTTGTGAACATGGCGCTGATGGCGTGATGGTGGGATTGACATGCCCCCAAGCAGATACTATGCTTTCGCCAATATCTGTCTGTAATCGGCAAAAGGAACAATCATGGATTCACTCTCATCGGTTCGGGACAAACAGGCATTCATCTGCGACATGGACGGGGTCTTGTATCACGGCAATCAACTGTTGGAAGGAGCGGCGGAGTTCGTCGACTGGCTGCAGCGATCCGGCAAGAGCTTTCTGTTTCTTACCAACAGCAGCGAACGCTCGCCGCGCGAACTCCACGAAAAACTTTCGCGCCTGGGGATCGAGGTGGACGAAGAGCACTTCTACAGCAGCGCCGAAGCCACAGCGACGTTCCTTGCCTCGCAGAAGCCCGGCGGCACCGCCTACGTGATCGGCGAAGCAGGACTTATCAATGCGATCTATTCGGCCGGCATGTCGATGAACGACGTCAATCCGGACTATGTTGTCGTGGGAGAAACCCACAACTATAGCTATCAGCGCCTGTGTCACGCCGTTCAGTTGGTGCACAAGGGCGCGCGACTCATTGGTACCAACCCCGATGTCAGCGGCCCTACCGAGCAGGGACTCGTGCCCGCCACCGGCGCCTTGATCGCCCCCGTCGAGATGGCGACTAAATCCAAGGCCTATTTTGTCGGCAAACCCAACCCGCTGATGATGCGGCACGCGCTGAAAAAGGTCGGCTGTCGTCGGGAGGAGGCGGTGATCATTGGCGACCGCATGGACACCGACATCATTGCCGGCGTGGAAGCCGAAATCGAGACCGTCCTGGTGTTGTCCGGAGTCACATCGGCCGGCGAGCTGAAGTACTTTGCCTATCAACCTTGTCACGTGGCCGCCGGCCTCGTCGACATCGTGCCGGACAA